>JABXHZ010000067.1 GCA_013373335.1 Cyclobacteriaceae bacterium
CTTTGCCTTGGCCCCAAGCAGGCATGGCTAATCCAGCCAAAAAGGAGATAAAAATCAAGCGTCTCAAAAAAAGCATGTTGGTTTAGTTTTCTAAAGTTTAAAGGTGGGTAGATCCAAAGTTATAAGGTGAGAAAACTCCTCAGACCACTTCGCAAATCGTGCTTAGTAACAATTAAATCGCTTGGATAATTAGCTTTTAAGCTCAAAGACCTGTATCAATTTCCGATTCGGATTGTAAATTGATTTCCATCACCCGGTTTTCCTTGATAGCGGTTCATCATTTGTTTCATTCCTTCCTCTTGAATAGCACGAAATTCCTCTCGGGAAACTACTTTTCCTTTATCAGGACGTACAATTGCTACTGGATCAGAAGATGGATTCAATTCAATTCGCTCACAGATCAATACACGCCCACCGTTATTTAGCTCTAGGATCAGACCTGGAAGTCCGAAGTAATTTTCCGGGCCATGAGGAACCGGGATTTCTGGAGTAAACCAAGCAGTTACCTGTAAGGTGTCTTTAACGCTTTCCATTTCGGTCATTCCGGTAGAAAATCGCTGGGAATCTACGATACGGGTAAAGGTTGCTTTTTGGGCAGTATAATCACCGATTTTTTTTGTCTCTCCGGTTAATTCCCATTCTGCAGGCTCAAGTGCATCTTTAATTAGGAATTCTTTCCCCATCACATCCTGTTCCTGTTCGAAGGTTTGTTCAGCTATGTTTTTATAAAGGATTCTGTCTTGGCTTCCGGTGTTAATGACAATTTGCATTCCCCCGGAAGAAGCAGTAGCGGGCCCACCTCCTAAGCTTTCCACTTGCTTCCAGTTGGATTCAATAGGAGTGAAGGAAAGCACGTATTCCCGCTCCATTTGCTTTTTGAGTTGGGCTTGAATTTCTGCCATTTGATCGGGATTCATTTGGCTGGAATCCATCTCAAATTTGAATGAGGAGGAGGATTTGTAATAAGCTCTTCCTGTCAATCCTTGAGAAAAGAGGGGATGAATACTCCCCATGAGTAGGGCAATAAGAATTAGAAATCTGGCTTTCATGGTGTTTCTGTTTTTTTGACAAAGCAATAAAGTTAGAACAAAACTCTCCGTTAAGTACTGTTAACGAGTGTTAACCATCATTTTCTGGCTATTTTATCCTTGTAACTTTGAATTGTGAAAAAGCTGGAATTCAAGCGAATCGGAATTATAATCGGGGTAACACTCCTGATAGCTGTGGTTGTTCAAGCTTGGCGTATTGCCTCTGAATTTGAACTGATCCAAGCCCAGTTACAAGGAGATATCCAAGAGTGTCTGGATAATGCAGTAGAAAATTATTATGCTGATTTAGCAAAGACTGACGTGATCACATTAACCGATTTCAACGTCAATCGAGAACTCATCAATGATTCTATATCTCCCTCCAAAATCAAACGAATTGAAATAAATAGACTGGATAGTGTAGGAAGTTTCATCGATCGGGTGGGGAAAAGTACCCGTTTATTTAAGGCACTTGAAAATGCGGAGAATGGAGGACTGGACTCCTTATTTTGGGAGGGCACCTTTCAGGATACCACCTCAAATCTCGTATTGGTGGATTCAGCTCGAAAGATTGCTTTCGATCAGGATAATGATTTACAAATCTTCATGGGAAAAGCCAATGCCGATAGCATCAATAGGCTTGAGTTTTTGACCAGTAAGATTATCATTTCCATTACTCGGGATAGTTTGGATTTTGATAAAATCAATACATTCCTGTTTGAAGAATTGGATCGAAGGGGGATTGCTATCAATTATCGCTTACTCCATTTGACTGGAGAGCAGGAAGCGGATAGCCTCTTACTGGCGAATACACCCGAAATGCCTTTCAAAACCGTATCGCGGTCCACTTTTTTACCGGTTGGTCAGCGATTGGAGATGTATTTTGAGAATACTGCTTTGACGGTATTAAAACGGGGAATGGTAGAAATTTTGACGGCTCTTCTTTTCTTGGGGGTTATTGCATATGCATTTTATTACCTCTACCAAACCATCAAAAACCAAAAGGAAATTGCCGAAATCAAACAGGATTTGATTTCAAATATTACCCACGAATTCAAAACGCCAATTGCAACGACCCTTTCAGCGATAGAAGGAGTGGAGCATTTCAACCCTGAAAATGATCCTGCAAAAACCAGTCGGTATTTGGGTATTTCAAAAACCCAAATGCATAAACTGAATCAAATGGTTGAAAAGTTGTTGGAAACGGCCACCTTGGATACGGATCAGTTGATTTTGAAAAAAGAGCCTATTGAACCAGAACCTTTGCTAAGGCAACTGGTTCAGAAATTCCAGACTTTGGCTCCTGAAAAACATTTGGAATTAATCGTTCCTGCTCACCCCAAACCCATGACCGTTGATCCCTTTCATTTTGAAAATGTCATTTCAAATCTGCTTGATAATGCAGTGAAATATGGAGGGAATGAAATTAAAATTTGCCTGGATCAAAATGGGCATAACAAGATTCGAATTCAAGACAATGGGGGTAATATCAGCCCGGAACAAAAAGAGCGGGTTTTTGAGCAGTTTTACCGGATTCCCAAAGGAGATGTACATGATGTAAAGGGCTTTGGTATAGGCCTGTATTATGTCCAAAAAATCATCGAAAAGCATGAAGGTAAAATTGAACTGGAGACCGGAAAAAATCTCACCACATTTATTACCTATTGGCCATGAGTAAAATCAATGTTTTGCTGGCCGAAGATGAGCTGGCTTTGGGAATGATTATCCAAGAGAGCTTGGAAAGCAGAGACTTTAAGGTTAAGCTCTGCGAAAATGGACAAGTCGCTTGGGAGAATTATCAGCAAAATAAACCTGATATTCTGGTTTTGGATGTCATGATGCCCAAAAAGGATGGCTTTTCTTTAGCGACAGAAATCAGAAAAATCGATCCTTACACGCCGATTATTTTTCTCACCTCCAAGAGCCAAACCGAAGATGTGGTCAAGGGCTTTGGGTTGGGAGCCAATGATTATGTTCGAAAGCCCTTCAGCATGGAAGAGTTGATTGTGCGAATTAAGGCGCATTTGGATAAGCTTCGTACCAGGCAAAATCAAAGTGATTGGATTCCAGTAGGAAGTTATGAGTTTCATCCAACTCGGCAGATTTTAAAAATGGGCGAGAAAGAAACTCCACTTACCGCAAGGGAAAGTCAGCTCTTGCAAATGCTTTTAGAAAATGCGAATGACATCACCGATCGTACCTTGATCCTCAATCAAATCTGGGGTTCGGATGACTTTTTTAATGCACGAAGCATGGATGTTTTTATAACCAAACTCCGGAAAAAGTTGCAAGATGATCCCAATGTCCAAATTATGAATGTGCGGGGATATGGGTTTAAGCTAGTTTGCTAAATAAGTTATTCAGACTTAATTAAACTTAGGATTTACCTTCTGTTGAATATTTTTTGTTCCCTACTCGAAAAGTTAGAGCTTAGCCCTAGATTTGATTAAGCTATAATTTTAAGGATGATCCAAATTACACATAAAAGTACCACGCTTAGAAAAGCTATTGCCCAAGCCATTGTTAAGGTAAGCTTACCTGAAACTATTCAGGCTATCCAAGAAAAAAAAGTCCCCAAAGGGGATGTATTGGAATGCGCCCGGGTGGCAGGACTTTTTGCAGCGAAGCGGACGGCAGATATGATTCCCGATTGCCATCCCCTTCCTGTTGAATTTACAGGAATAACCTATGAGATAAGTGAAATGGAGATTCGGGCGCTGGTTGAAATTCATACGGTTTACAAAACAGGGGTGGAGGTAGAGGCCATGCATGCAGCTTCTGTGGTCGCTTTGACCATGTATGATATGTTGAAACCCATTGACAAAGGAATCAGCATTGAGCAAATCAAATTGGTGGAGAAAAAAGGAGGTAAGTCAGACTTCAAAAAGCTATCTGAGAAACAATTGACAGCAGCTGTTATTGTATGTTCAGACTCCATTTCCGCAGGCGAAAATGAAGATACAGCAGGCAGATTAATCGCAGAAAAGCTGAAAAGTTTTGGGATCGAAATAGATGATTTAGAGGTCATTCCTGATGAGAAAATTCTCATTGAGGAAAAAGCCTTGCTTGCTGTTGAGGAAGGGATTGATTTGGTGATTTTTACAGGAGGAACGGGTTTATCACCAAGAGATGTGACCCCTGAAGCATTATCGAATATTCTAGAACAGCGTGTACCGGGAATCGAGGAAGTAATGAGAAATTATGGACAGCAGCGGACCCCTTTAGCCATGCTTTCCCGATCAGTGGCAGGAATGATTAGAAATTCCTTGATTCTAGCTCTGCCAGGTTCTCCTAAAGGTGCTTCGGAATCATTGGATGCTATTTTTCCAGCTGTTTTGCATGTTTTCAAAGCACGGGAAGGTACTCGACATGATTAAAATAGGATGAATTCAAATAAAAAGAGTCTGTATTAAACAGACTCTTTTTATTTATGTCATAAGTGGAATTAAGGGAATTTGAAACTTAACATAAGGAAGAAGTTTCTTCCCGGTGCATACATCGGCATTTTATCTGTTCCAATAGGTCTGCTGAGATGCTCATAGTAAGCTTTGTCAAGAAGATTTTGCACACCCCCTTTGATGAGGAATTTGTCTCCCAAAGGATAGCTAGCATCCCAATCGACTAGGGTAAATCCAGGTGTGATTCCTTCTCCAAAAGCCTCTGAAACCCTGTTCTGCTGAGAAACCAAACGAAGACTTAAGCTAGAATGTAATTTCCCATCTACGAATTGTCCCATCCAACGGTATCGAACATCCAATGGAGCTACTTCAGGAAGGGGAGCATCCCGTTCTAAATCTTGAGCATAAGTATAGGCAAGATCCAGGGAATGACTGAATCGACTTCCAACTTTTTGGTGAAATGAAAATTCAACACCTGTTTTAACAGCCTTGTCAAAATTCACGTAGCGACGAACTCCGGGGCTACTTGGAAGTCGAGGTGTTAGATCTGTTTTGATAGAGGAAATATAGTCTGTGATGTAAGAGCCAAATACTGTTAATTCCGCAAATATTCCCTCCTTTTCAAATCCTAAGACCCAATCCAATTGGTGGTTTGTTTCGGGCTTGATTTGAGGATCGCCTACTAGCTCCCATGGATCTAAACCTACGGGAAGGAAGTTGATGTATCGTTCCAAAAGGCTTCCGCTTCTTTGTACAGAGGCTGCCCAAATTCCTGTGCTGAAATTTTGACCTAGATTTCGTTGAATGCCCACACTAATTCCAGGATTCACTTGGGTATTGATCACATCTTCATTGAGTAATAGAAACTCTTCCGCAGGATCATTAGATTGAGCTTGATTAATCTCCAATCTACCGGAAGCAGTGAAGGTGGATGCTCCGATTGGGAAGGTGTAGTTGGCGAAGAACCCAGTTTTATTTATTTGGGAATCTTGCCATACAGGATCAACAAATATTTTTCCTGCCATTGGGCCCATCAACATTTCCCGGGTTCGGTTTCCATCTGCACTTTCAGAGCGATAATCCATTCCAGCATAGAGTTTCGCTTGGTCGAATTGCCAAGTTCCTTCAGTTCGTATTCCCCAATTATGAGTAGTGGCTGGCGTGGAGGCATTAACCATTCGTGGATTTAGTTCTCGAAGTAAATTATCCATCAAGTGATCCACCTTAGTGAAATAGATGGAATTTGTCCAAGAGACTAAGTTTTGCCCATGTATAGCTCTTGTATGGTACAAACTTGTCATCCAGGTGTCGTCTGTTCGAAGATCCATGGCCAAAGAAGGAAATTCAACATCCCTAGCAAAATTCCGGTTGACAGAAAGTTGTACCAAATCCCTATCTGTTACTTGTATATCCCCATATAGCCCAACCGTGCCTCTTTTGAAATTTGCAGGAATTAGATTTCCGTTTCCATCTTGATAATCCTGACCGGAAGAATAACTTCCCAGTACTCCGAATTCATAATTGGAACCTTGAAATCCAATGCGACCTTCATTTCTCCAAATGTTTCCATTGGATTCGTAAAGGCTAGAAAATCTTCCGTAGGTTCCTGGTTCCGTGGTGAATACCGGACTTTCAGGTATATAATTGATGGTTCCCCCTAAGCCTATTCCATAGCGAAGAGCGTGTGGTCCTTTGAGTATTTCTACCTGCTTGATTCGGTTAAGGGCAACTTGGGAAGTAGGTGGGTCCATTCGGTTAGGACAGGCTGCATTGGCCGTTTGGATTCCATTGATGACCACATTGAGTTGATCATATTTAAATCCCCGCATGACGGGATCAAAGGCAAAACTTCCGGATTTTCGAATACCCGATACAGCAGGATTAAGCATAAGAATAGCACCAGCATCGTGATGAAGTCGTTCCTGATCAGAAAGGATGATTTTTTTATCCTTTTCCTCTGTCATTTTGATAGAGATGATGGAAACTGGCTGTAATCCCATCATGGTTTCTTTTCTGGATATAATTCCGGTTTGGGAAGCAGCAAGTACTTCTCCGGGAGTCAAAAACCAGGACCCATAACTCAAGTGATTGAGATACAGGATGGTGGTTTCATCGTATTTTAGATAAATATCCCCTTCGACATCAGAAATACCTTTTTCGTTTCCATAGCGATAGGTGGCTCCAATGATTGGGTTTTTTTGCTCTGCATCCTGAAGTTTTATCCTGATTTTTTCTTGTGAGAAAACTTGGGTAACTCCCAAAATCAGAAATGCAAAGGACAGAATAAGCCTATGAAGTATGAATGATAAATTTTTCATTAAATCCTTGATTTGTGGTAATAGAATCCTCCTCCCATATGGTTTTCTACCAAAGGGATGAGTGTGTAATTCAGAAGAAGAAATCAGGATTTTTGAGGGGGATGGAAAAATTCAAAAGTAAATTCCCCTTTTGGCGAAGGGTTTGGTTTGGTATTTTGATCGCTTATATTCAATTCCTTTTGCTGGAAAAACAAGAAAAATTCAGGGATAGGGAGGTATTGGAGACTTAATTCCTCCAATGTGACTTCTTCTCCATTTTCTTGATTCTCAGTTGCTTTTGCAAGGCGTTTTCCAAGCTCACATTGTCCATTACACTCCAATTCAGGTTTGTCCTTGTTGACGCAATACAAAGCTGTGATTTCTTCCCGGTCGGCATAAAAATGAACTTGGATCAAGGTGTAGCCCATTCCGTTGAGAAGAATCAAGGGGATAAAGAGACTATATGCGAGAGTTTTCCACATTCAGCTGCGAAACTCCAGTTTTTTCAGAAGAATACAAGTGATTAAAATCACCTTTTGGTGTTGCAAAAATCTTCTCAGATCGACGAATAAAGGTCGAATTTTACGATTCAAGTGAGGATAGTTACCGACATTTTGATAACTCTCCTTTTAACTTCATCGAGATTAAATCAAAAAAAGAAAAGTCATGAGTTATTTCCATTCCATTACCGTCAAATCTCCATCCATTGAACAGCTTCGGGAAAAAGTAGAGGGGGCCTTGAAATCCGAGGGATTTGGGGTTTTGACCGAAATTGATGTGCAGGCCACCATGAAAAAGAAGTTGGATAAAGATTATGCTCCTTATTTGATTTTGGGAGCATGTAATCCAGTTTTTGCCGATAAGGTTTTGAGTGCTGAGCCTCATATCGGGGTTCTTTTACCTTGTAATGTCACAATTCGCCAGCTAGATGCAGGTAATTTTGAGGTTGCGATGATGAATCCCGGTGCAGCCATGTCGGCTGTGCAAAACCCGGCTATTGAACCACTCGCTAATGAAGTAGGAGAAAAATTGCAGCGTGCTCTAGATCTGATTGAAGCCTGACCTCATTGAATTCGTATGGAAACTGATTTGGATTTGCTTCGAATAGAGCTTTCTACTTTAGAGAAAGAAATGGTTGAGGAAGTGGAGCGAAGGAGGGTTTGCTCAGAAAATATCGATTCGCGTCAATATAATTCCTGGAAGAATCTGATTCATTACCTCACGCTTCGAAGAGCTGATCGGAGGGATCTTCAGCTTCGTCTCCATAATGCTGGGTTATCAGCACTTTCTAATTCTGAGAGCCATATTCGGCATCAAGTTCAGGCAGTCCAAAAGCGACTAGGAGTTTCTTTGGAAGAAAAAGATTTTGCCACTTGTAATTATCAAGTTTCCAGGGAAATTCTATCTGAAAATGTTACTCATCTTTTTGCTTCCGAAGTTCCGCATCAACCTTCCATAATGGTTACGCTAGATAGTTCTGTAGCTAATTCGGCAACGTTTATCTCTGACTTATTGAAGGCAGGAATGACTGTGGCTAGGATTAATTTGGCACACGAATCTGAAAAGGAATGGAAGCAAATTCTTCAATTAATACGGGAGGCTGAGTCAATCAGTAAAAAAAGCTGTAGGATTTACATGGATTTGGCCGGTCCAAAAATCAGGACCAAGTTTATCGGAAAGCAGCGGAAATTAGACCAGGTCCCAATTAAGGAAGGTCAATTAATTTATCTTGGATCAAGCTATGAGGAGGTGGATGAAAAAAAAGATTTGGTAATCAGTCCTACTGAGTTGGAAGTCTTGAAATTTTTGAAAACAGGAGAGCGGGTATTTATTGATGATGGTAAAATTCAGGGCGTTATCGAAAAGATAATCGGAGAGGAATTAGTAGGTGTTCGGATTTTGAAAATCATCAAAAAGAAGCCGAACCTTAAACCTGAGAAAGGAATCAATTTTCCAGATTCAAAAATCAAAATCAATCCACTTACCGAATATGATTTGAAGGTATTGCCCTTTGCTGTAACACATGCAGATTTAATCGGATATTCATTTGTCAATAGGCCGAGGGATATTGCCAATCTCATGCAGGAAATGAAAAAACATGGAGAAAAAATCCCTTCGGTAATTTTGAAAATTGAAACTTCACTAGCTGTCCGCAATCTACCAGCTATGCTTTTTGAAGGAATGAAGAGTCCTTTTTTTGGAGTAATGATTGCAAGGGGGGATTTAGCAGTGGAAGTTGGTTTTGAAAGGCTTAGTGAGGTGCAGGATGAGATTCTTTGGATCTGTGAAGCCGCGCATGTTCCGGTTATTTGGGCGACCCAGGTGATGGAAACACTGCATAAATCAGGTTTGGCTACCCGTGCTGAAATCACTGATGCTTCCCAAGCTACTATGGCAGAATGCATCATGATCAATAAAGGGCCCCATACTCTTGAAGTTTTGGACTCCCTCGAAAATATCATCCAACGAATGGGAACACACCGGGATAAAAAGCGCTATACCTTTAGGGAGCTGAAAATTGCATCTCGGTTTTTAGCAAGATATTAGTTCCTATAATTTTTATTGATTTGAAATTTCGAAGGGATTATATGCTTGTGAATAAGTAGTGGAATGGGGGTTAGCAGAAATTCATCTATTTTTAAGCATGAAAATTAATAGTATGAAGTTCCAGTCGTTGGTCCCATTAATTAAATTAAAGTATTTTACCTTTTTGGCATTCCTTGTGGTGGCTTGTCAAGCTCCGGAAAAGGAAGCTAATCAAATTCCTCCTGCTGCCAAAAAGATCTCAATAGCTGAGATTGAAGAGGGTATAAAAGCCTATATAGCCGAAAAAACAGAAGAAAATGAGGGTGTCTTTCCCGTTAAAGATGAGGAGCATGATCTAAAAATGCGATTGGTTAGGGTTCATACGGAATACTTATCCAATTTAGGACCAGAACGTCATTTTGCCTGTGTGGATTTGGTTGATGAAAGTGGGGACGTTTATGATGTTGATTTTTTTATGGAAGGAAAACCCGGACAAATGACTGTAACCCAAACCACTGTTCATAAATTAAACGGTAAACCTTTTTATTCTTGGAAGCAAAATAAAGAGGATAAAACTTGGTATCGGGTTCCTTTGGAAGAGTCATCCAATCAACTTTTGGGAATTGTGGAAGGGACAGATTCCTTTGAATTCTATTATCGTGCACAAGTTCCAGATCTCACCGGAAGCGCAAAAATGTGGATTCCCATGGCTGCCTCAGACCATTATCAAACTGTACAAGTGTTGGATATGAAGTTGGCTGGAGAGATTCAGGAGATCGAGGATTCTAAATTTGGTAATCAATTCATTTTTATGGATTTGGGTCCTGAAGACAGTGGGAAAGAGATCCTTTTGACCTATTCAGTAGAACGTCGGGAAAAAGGGCCCTATGAAGCCCCTTCTCCTGATCCCGATTTATATCTGGTTTCTAACCGTTTGATGCCTATCGGTGGAAGATTTGAAGAAATTGCGAAGGAAGTATTGGGAGCAAAAATCAATGATTCCCAACTTATTCAAGCCAGAGCACTTTATGATTACATCATTGACAATATGCGCTATATGAAGTTTGGGGATTATGGTAATGGAGATTCGAATTATGCCTGCGATTCAAAAACCGGAAATTGCTCGGAGTTCCATTCCTTTTTCATTTCATTAGCCCGTTCGGTAGGGATTCCTGCGCGTTTTGCTATAGGAGCTTCTATTCCGTCTGATAGAGATGAAGGGGGGATCGATGGTTATCATTGTTGGGCTGAATTTTATGCAGAGGGAAAGTGGTGGCCTGTGGATATTTCTGAGGCAAATAAATACACGGCATTAGCCACTTATTATTTTGGAAGACATCCTGCCAATAGGATTGAATTAAGCCGAGGAAGGGATTTGGAGGTAAATCCAAGTCCTGCATCAGGTCCCATAAATTTTATTTCATTCCCTTACTTAGAAATCGATGAAAAAGAAGTAAAAGCTGCAGCAAGCTTTTCTTTTTTCAGGAAGAATAAAAGTTAAATAAAAAAAGGCTCATTTGAGCCTTTTTTTGATGTTTAATTGCTTGGGTGTTCCGAAACTCCACCTGTGCTATCGCTGTTTTCGGAAGGATGCTCTGAAGGATGTTCAGATGGGTGTTCGTTGCTTTGTTCTGTTTCTGTTTCTTTTGCTTCTTCTTTTTTTCCTCCACAAGAAGTGAAAAGAACCGCACCTAGAAGACTAAATGCTAAAGTTAGAGAAAGTAAAGATTTGATTTTCTTCATGGTTTTTATGGTTATTGGTGACATGAGCAAAGTTAACTTGATTTGTTTTAATTAGCTAAAATCCAAATTCAGGTTTAAATTCTTGATGCTATCGGAGAAGGTTTTTGACGATTTCTCTTTTGATAATTACGACCAAAAACCAGGAAATCCAAGCAGCCAATATACCCACTAGCGCACCTACTACTAAATCCAATGGATAATGCACCCCCAAGTAGATTCTGGTGTAGCTCACAAAAAAAGCATACAGAAATAGCCACCCGAAACCTTTGAGTTTTCCTTTCATTTTGAAGTTAAGGAAGGCAGTCAACCCGAAGGTATTGGCTGCATGGGAGGAAGCAAAGCCATAGAGCCCTCCGCATCGTCCATAGTTATGTATAAGGCCTTCCCAGCGTGGATCATGACAAGGCCGTAGCCGTTCGAAATAGGGTTTCATTAATCCCGAAGTAGTTTGGTCGGCAAGTAGGATAGTCAGAGCAACTCCACCAAAAACCCACCAACTGTTTTGTGGGTCGGATTTGTAGATTTTGAATATCAAAAATCCAAATAAAGGAACCCAAGTGATGGTTTTGGTTGATTGATTAACTATGGGGTCAAACCAGCTCCAATGGTGGGAATTCAGAAAAATAAATAGCTGTTCATCCCAATGAACAAGGAATTCGATCATGGTTGAAAATTTAGCCAGTCAATATCTTTTTTCAAATGTGCCAAAGTAAATTCCTCTTGGCTACCGGTTTCGGCTTGATACATATAAGTCCATTCTGCCTGTGGAGGCATACTCATCAGGATACTTTCTGTCCGACCATTGGTGTCTAGTCCAAATTTGGTACCCGCATCCCACACCAAGTTAAACTCCACATAACGTCCTCTTCGAAGATTTTGCCAAGCCTTTTCTTTTGGTCCGTATGGGATTTTGGAATTTTTGGTCATGAAATAGCCATAAACTTCCGGAAATAGTCTGCCAACAGCCAAACTGAATTCTAGGATATTTTCAAAATCCGTATCGTTTTTACTGGAAAGTCTATCATAAAATATTCCTCCGACACCTCTTGTTTCATCCCGGTGTTTTAAATAAAAGTACTCATCAGCCCAAACCTTAAATTTCGGATAATATTCAGGATCAAAATCATCACAAGTTTCTTTTACGCGCTGATGAAAATATCTTGCATCTTCTGGTACAATGTAATGGGGCGTCAGGTCTATTCCTCCACCAAACCAATTCACTCTATTATCCATTTCAAAATACCGGATATTCATATGGATGATAGGAACCATAGGGCTTTTGGGATGCAGTACGATAGATACCCCTGTTGCAAAGAAGTTTGCTTTTTCCAGTCCCAGTTTTTTTAGGATTTTTTCAGGTGTGGGACCATGGACAGCTGAAAATGCAACTCCACCTTTTTCTATAATTTTTCCATTTTCAAAAATCCGGGTTCTTCCTCCACCGCCTTCAGCTCTTTCCCATTTATCTTCCTTAAACCTCCCTTCTCCGTCATATTTTTCCAGTTCTGAGCAGATATAATCCTGCATTCCCTGGTAGATCTCTGCTATCTCCGATTTGCTTTTTCGTGACATGATGAAATTAAAATGGATATCCGATACCAAAGTTAAGGACTGTCTGTCCTTTTAGTCCGAATGGTCTGTTAAATGAAATATTGTCAAGGACCCATCGCTCTCCTTCGGGCTCAGATGGGTCGATGGCTTTGGTAGCAAGGTCTAGTCTGATTACAAGAAAGTCAAAGTCCATCCGAAGTCCGATACCTGTCCCCACTGCCAATTCTTTATAAAAACGGTCGAAGCGAAAATCAGCACCCGGTCGAGTCTGGTCCAGTCCTATAACCCAAGAGTTGCCTACATCGATAAATAGGGCCATGTCGAAATACCCATAAAGCTTTCTTCGGTATTCAAACATGGATTCAATAATCATTTCTGCAGGCTCTTCAAATGGATAGTCATACCTTCCGCCTTCGCCTCTTCGAGCCGAAAAGCTTCCAGGTCCTAATCTTCGCGCTTGCCAAGCCCTAATACTGGTTCCACCACCTGCAAAGAAATATTTTTCGTAAGGTAAAATTCCACTACTGACCCCATAAGGTTGAGCTACTCCAAAATTGAAGCGATAGGCTAAGGTTTGCTTTTTATCGAGAGGATAATACCGGCGGAAATCTGCTTGGAATTTCAACCATTGGAAATTGGCGATTTCTGTATTCTCGTTGTTGTCTTGGGTATTTGTAAAATTGAGAGTAGTACCACCGCTTTCAGCGAAAAGGCGCAATAAGGAAGAAGGTCTGCTTTGAAAATCACCATACCTATTAAAGTTGATAATTGCTTGACCCGAAATACTACTCACAAAGGAGGGTAAGAATGACCAAATCAGGTTATTTCCCTGGTTTGCTAGATCAAGAAGTATTTGTTCAAATTCCGGTGTAATTCGCGGTGTTCGAATGTAGCTGATATCGGCCATATTGATAGTAAACTGCTGCCGATTGCTCAATGTAGACCAGGTGTAGGAAAGCAATCCATTGACACCTTGTCTGGTGTATTCTGGACGGTTTGTATAATTATATCCAATTTGAGTTCGGGTATTGGGATTGTATCTTCCAAACCTGTCTAAAGCCCTATTGCCTCCAAAAGGAATTAAGAACCTTGGGAAAATGACTGAGCCAGAAACTCCCAATTCCCGGCTTTGATATACTCCTTGATTGGTTGCGGAAGCTACCCCTTCCAACCCTGCTCTGAAATTAAATTCAAGGATTTCACCTCCTCTGAAAAAGTTTCTATTTCGCAAAGAGGTACTAAAAAACGGTCCAGGAAGCTGTTCAGTAATGCTCAATCCGACCTGATTGGTTAATTGATATTTTTGAGCGGGCTGGGTGAAAATGTTGGCGGTAAGGGAGTTGCCTAAGGTGTCAAATGTGATATTGACAAACCGAAATAAGTCTAGATTGCTTAGCTGTTTTTGACTTTCGATGACAATATTCCGATTGTAAATATCTCCTTTATTGAATAGGACTCGGGATGCTAGAATTTTCTCTGAATACCGATCCCGGTAGAAGTTGAAATCAATCCCTTTTAATTCTTTGCTGACTTGACGATCTGCAAATTCATCGGATGGAGGGTTGACACGAAAGTTGATTTGGTCAACGGTGTAAACCCGATGTTTTTCAGCGAAAGTAGGTTTTTGAAATCGCTGTTCAATCTGTACTTTTTTGTTTACTGAATCCGTGTAAACGTAATACTCCAAATAGCTTTTAGAAAACATGTAAAAGCCATTATTCTTAAGGATTCCTTCGAGACGGTCCCGTTCTGAAATGATGTCATCTTGGGAGTATTTGTTTCCAACATTTAAAAAGCTTTTTGAGGCACTTCGCTTGAGTTGATTTCGAATCTCTTCATTGTCAGTCCGCGAATAAACAGAATCAATTTTGTAAGGAGTCCCTTCCTTTATCCGATAGGTTACAAATGCTTTTTTACCTTTGGTTTTTACTTCGTAGTCCAGGCTAGAATCAAAGAATCCATTGTTTTGAAGGTAGCCCGACATATTTTTTATACTTCGGTCAATTAAAGAAGAATCCAGTAAGGCTACTGGATTACCGGTTCGCATCAGCCCATTTCCAAATTCCGCTTTTTGATTTAGGGATTCAATCCGGGATTCTAACTTTTCTTCTTTCTTCAATAATTTTCGGTCATCGCCTAGAGTGTCTAATTGGGCTTTGATTTGTTCCAATTCTTGCTTTTTCTCGAGGGTTATTCTTGCGACCCTAGCACTGTCAAAAAAGTTTTTTCCGACACGGTAAATCGTTACGCCGGGAGAAACATTGAGTAAGGGGATTCGGAAATTGGTTTCAGGTTGAATCAACCCAGCCAAATCTTCCTCTTCTGATTTTTCTACTCCCTCCAGGTCATTTTCAAAAAGAGCATATTCACCCTCCTTCAAGTTTTTGGTAAGCGAGCAGGCCTGAATAATTCCAAGCAGCGAAAGAAAAAGTATATATTTGGAGAACCTCAAGACGGATAAATCGAACGGAATGCTTAGCAAAAATACAGTTAAGTTTATAAAATCCTTGCATCAAAAGAAATACCGAAATGCATCTCAGCACTTCTTTGTTGAAGGGGAGAAAAGTGTGTTAGAGGTATTGAATTCTAATTTTTTTACAGAAACTCTTTTTGCGACTGCTGAATTTTTAGAAAAGCATTCAGAATTCGTATCTGGGCAGGATTTGGATATTCAGGAAGTCACCCAAAAGCAGCTGGAGAGTATGGGACATTATCAGAGTAATGATATGGCTCTGGCTCTTGTGAAAATGAAAGAAAATTTACCAATCAAGCCAGAAAAAGGGGAGTGGATTTTAGCTTTGGATGATGTTCGAGACCCTGGAAATTTGGGGACCATTATTCGGATTGCTGATTGGTACGGACTTCGAAAACTTCTTTTCTCCACCCAAACGGCTGACTTCTATAACCCCAAAGTCATTCAAGCCAGTATGGGTTCATTTTGTCGTGTGGATTTTAGCTATGGTGATCTTGAGTCTTGGCTTGATGCCTATGAAGGTCCAGTTTATGGTGCATTTATGGATGGAGAGAATGTTCATGGTTTTCAGGAAATTCACCCTGGGGTCTTGGTTATGGGAAATGAGTCGAACGGGGTTTCTAAAGCTATAGAGAAACGGGTCAGTCAGAAGTTGGCCATCCCTTCATTTGGTCAAGCTGAATCTCTGAATGTAGCTATAGCGACGGCAATTTTGTGTGATAATCTAAAAAGGCTGGAAAGGCACGCATGAGTAAAATTCAGTCCCTATTAAAAAAAATTGGCTTCAATAATTTCCTGTTGGGATTGATGCTTGCGATTTTTCTTGCTTGGCTTTTCCCAGAAATTGGAAGTTCACAAAGCCCGATCCAGTGGAAGCCATTTATCAATGTGGGCATTGCATTTGTGTTCTTTTTTTACGGGGTAAAGTTGGATCCAAAGCAACTTAGGTCTGGCTTGTCCAATTGGAAACTCCATCTAGTGATTCAGGTATTCACTTTTCTGGTTTTTCCTGTACTGGTCTTTATTTTTCTTAAACTTTTACCTTGGGTAGATGATGATTTTAAATTAGGAATCAGCTATTTATCGGCACTTCCTTCAACTGTTAGTGCATCGGTTGTCATGGTGAGTATTGCTGGAGGAAATATTCCAGCTGCCATATTCAATGCAAGTGTTTCAAGTCTTCTTGGGGTTATTATTACCCCTGCTTGGATGGGTGTATTGGCTGAAGGAATGGGCCAAATTGAAATTGATTTCCTTCCGACTCTTATAGATTTAACGATCAAGGTGATTATCCCCGTGGTTTTGGGAATTCTCCTTCATGGACTAATCTTCCCTGTTATTAAACCATTTATCGCTAAGCTGAAATACTTAGATCAATCCGTAATCATGTTGATCGTTTTTACTGCATTTTCAGATTCATTTTTTCAAAAAGTATTTTCTCCATATTCCCTGTGGACTTTGGTTCAAATAGCCCTTACGATGTTGGGTCTTTTTCTTTTGATTTGGTCAACCATTTCCGTCGTTAGCCGATTTTTAGGTTTCTCTCTAGCCGATAGAATTACTGCTTTGTTTTGTGGTTCTAAAAAATCCCTCGTCCACGGAGTGGTTATAGGCAAGGTTATTTTTCCTGATCCTGCTTTGTTGGGTTTGATTTTGCTGCCAGTGATGTTGTATCATTTTCAGCAATTGATTCTAGGGTCGGTTTTTGCGGAGCACTTTAGCAAGAAAAATAAAGATTGAATTATTTATAAGTGATTTTCAGCAAGTTTATTTACCAGTTCCAAATATTGGTTGGCAGCTTCTTCTTTGGAAAGTCCCTTTAGACCCAACCATGCATTGTATTTAGCAGCTGCTTTGAAGTCAAATCCTCCGGGTCTCTCGGTTTCATTGTCTCCCTCAGTAGCTTGTTTGTATAATCCATACAGCTTTAGCAATTCTTCATTACTTGGCCTACTTGTGAATTTTTTGGTAAGGGCTACTGCTTCTTCAAGGGTATTTGCTTTCATTTAAAGTTCTCGGTTGGGTTAATTTGGTCAAAGATACACCATAAAAAAGACCAACCTTTTGGGTTGGTCTTTGATATGAATCAAATAATATTAACGCTTATTCATGGAGACATAGTCTCTTTCATTGGCGCCTACATACACTTGACGAGGTCGTCCAATTGGTTCTCCATTCTCACGCATTTCTTTCCATTGTGCGATCCATCCTGGGAGACGACCTAATGCAAACATCACTGTAAACATATCGGTAGGAATACCTAGTGCTCTGTAGATGATACCAGAGTAGAAGTCTACGTTTGGATAAAGTTTTCTATCAATGAAATACTGGTCATTCAAAGCAGCATGCTCTAGTTCTTTCGCGATTTCCAAAATTGGATCGTTAACACCTAGTTTTCCGAGTACGTCATCGGCTGCCTTTTTAATGATTCTTGCTCTAGGATCAAAGTTCTTATAAACTCTGTGTCCAAATCCCATCAAACGGAATGGATCATTTTTATCCTTAGCCTTATCCAAGTATTTCTTGGCGTCGCCTCCGTCAGCTTTGATAGCCTCTAGCATTTCAATTACTGATTGGTTGGCTCCTCCATGAAGTGGACCCCAGAGGGCATTGATACCTGCTGAGATCGAAGCATAGATTGAGGCCTGAGATGACCCTACGATTCGAACCGTAGAGGTGGAGCAGTTTTGCTCATGATCCGCATGAAGAATAAGTAATTGATCCAAGGCTTTTGCAACAACAGGATCGACGTCATACTTCTCTGCCGGAAGGGCAAACATCATTTTTAGGAAGTTTGAGCAATAATCCAAGGTGTTGTCAGGGTAGTTTACCGGGTGCCCCATTTCGTTTTTGTAAGCCCAGGCAGCAAAAGTTGGCATTTTTGCAATTAAGCGAATGATGCTCATGTTTACTTCTTCTTCTGATCTGTTTGGATTAAGAGAATCAGGATAGAAAGCAGAAAGAGAGCAAATCAAAGAAGACAAAACACCCATTGGATGGGCATTGGAAGGAAAGCCGTCCAAGATTTTTTTGATGTCTTCATGAACCAAAGTATGGTGAGTAATCTCTTTGGTGAAATTCTCGAATTCAGCTTGAGATGGAAGCTCTCCGTAAATCAGAAGATAGGCAACTTCCAAAAAGGTAGATTTCTCAGCCAAATCCTCAATTCGATAACCTCTATATCGAAGGATTCCCTTTTCTCCATCCAAAAAGGTGATGGCACTGGTCGTAGATCCTGTGTTTTTGTATCCAGGGTCAAGGGTGATTAATCCAGTCGAAGCCCGAAGCTTGGCAACGTCGATTGCGGGTTCGTTCTCGGTTCCGACTGTAACCGGAAATTCAAAATCCTGTCCATCATAGGACAGCTTAACAGATTCAGACATATAAATTTATTTTGGATTGCTAATATGAAAAACTCAAATACTGCCCTTAAGTTAATAAAATCCCCTATTTTATTTAGGGATATTTACATTTCGTTTATGAATATTTGGTAAAGGGGAAAATGTGATTTTTTATGAAGAATAAAGTTTTTAAAACCACTGATGGTTTTGAGGAAGAGATTGGAATTTTATCCTGCTTTTTTCAGCTTTTGCCAAATAAATAAAAAAGCCCCGAAGGGCTAAATTTATTCACAGAAATGCTCGAAAACTTCAACTAAATGATCTCCAATCATTTTTGCATTTCTTCCTTCAATGTGATGGCGTTCGATAAAGTGTACAAGTTCTCCATCTTTAAACAAGGCCATTGCTGGAGAGGAGGGAGGATAAGGGAGTACTATTTCCCTAACTTTTGCCACGGCTTCTCGATCATTTCCTGCAAATGAAGTTGCAAGGGTAGTAGGTTTTTTGGAAGCATTCTCAAGTGCATATCTTACACCTGGACGGGCAGCACCAGCTGCACAACCACAAACAGAATTAATAACCACGAAGGTAGTTCCTTTGTGCTCGGGCCCCAAGTGAGAAACCACTTGTTCAGCAGTACGAAACTCCTCGAAGCCTAAATCGGTAAGTTCAGCTCTCATAGGAGCGATCAAATCTTCTGGGTACATATCGGTTGATTATTTAAGTTTATAGAAATCCTAATTCAAGTTTTGCTGCCTCAGACATCATGTCCTGAGAATAAGGCGGATCAAAAGTTATTTCCACTTCTACATTATTAACCCCTTGGATTTGCTGAATCTTGTCTTTTACCTCTGAGGGAATAAATTCAGCAGATGGGCAATTTGGTGAAGTGAGTGTCATCAAAACATATACATTGTTTACGGGATAAACCGTGATTTCATAGATCAATCCAAGTTCATAGACATCCACAGGGATCTCCGGGTCATAAACTTGTTTGATGGCCTGAATGACTTTTTGTTTTAAATCGTTTTTAGTCTCATTATCCATCTCAAGCATTCAGTTTAGTTTGAAAAGCCAGGGCATATAATTTCATTTGCTTGATCATGGCTGCAAGGCCATTAGAACGTTGACTTCCAATTAGATTTCCCATACCTATCCGATCAATGAAATTGAGATCAGCAGATAAAATCTCCTCGGGAGTCTTTCCATTCAAAACACGAATCAATAAAGAAATTAATCCTTTGGTAATGTCTGTGTTAGAATCGGCTAGGTAGTGAACCCTTCCATTTTCTTCTTTAGCAATTAGCCAAACCTTTGACTGACAACCCTTAATTAGGTTTTCATCCTTTTGTTCTTCTTCAGGAAAATCAGCTAGGTTTCCTCCTAATTCCATGATGTAGAAAATAGTGGATTCCCGGTCATCTCCTAGTATTTCGAATTCTGATACGATTTCGTCCTGTATAGCTGAAATGCTGCTCATTTGTTTTTTAATCTAGCAATTTTGGCAATCCCTTCTGCCAAACTCTCAATTTCTGATTTGGTGTTGTAAACAGCAAAACTGGCCCTGACAGTTCCTTCGATTCCAAATCTATGCATCAAAGGCTGGGTACAATGGTGACCTGTCCGAACAGCTATTCCTCTTGCATCGAGCATTTGTCCCACATCAAAGGGGTGCATGCCTTGAATATTAAAAGAAAGGACGGAAACTTTATTTGAAGCAGTCCCCACAGGAATGAATCCTTTGATATCCTTTGTCAATCCATTTGCATAAGCGAGGAGTTCATCCTCATGCTTTTTGATTTGAGGCTTTCCTAGGGAATTGATAAAATTCAAAGCCTCCTTAAATGCGATTACATCCGCAATGTTTGGAGTTCCTGCTTCGAATTTAAAAGGTATTTCATTGTAAGTGGTTTTTTCAAAAGTCACCTCCTTGATCATTTCACCCCCACCCAAAAATGGAGGCATTGCTTCAAGTAATTCCCTTTTTCCATACAAAACCCCCAAACCAGTTGGTCCATATAATTTGTGTGCCGAGAATGCAAAAAAGTCACAGTCTAATTCTTGAACATTTATTTCTAAATGCGATGAAGATTGAGCTCCGTC
>JABXHZ010000082.1 GCA_013373335.1 Cyclobacteriaceae bacterium
TACAGCAAGGAAGAGATCGTGCGTTTGGCAAGAATGGGCTTCGAAGCTGCTCAAAAGCGAAGAAAACTCTTGACCTGCGTGGACAAAGCCAATGTGATGGCGACTTCCAGATTGTGGAGAGAAACAGTGCAAGAATTGGCCGCGGAGTATCCTGATGTGAAAGTAGAATATGAGTTTGTAGATGCGGTTGCGATGCGATTAATTCAATGGCCAAAAGCCTATGACGTATTGATTACCGAAAACCTATTCGGAGATATATTGACAGACGAAGCTTCCGTGATTTCCGGTTCCATGGGCTTAATGCCATCTGCTTCTTTGGGCTCCAAGGTGAAATTATTTGAACCCATTCACGGTTCCTATCCGCAAGCTGCAGGAAAAGATATTGCAAATCCATTGGCTACGGTACTTTCCGCTGCAATGATGTTTGAGTATGCTTTTGATATGAAAGCCGAGGCTCAGGCTATCAGTGATGTGGTGAATCTTTCTCTTTCCGAAGGAGTAGTCACCGAAGATATAGCAGAAGGAGGTAAGGCCTATAAAACTTCTGAAGTTGGAGATTGGCTGGCTTCGAAGATCTTGGAATAATAAAAAATAGAATAGAGGAAGAGGCTGACAAAAGACTAGTCTTGGTCAGCCTTTTCTTTTTTAATAAACTTTAAAAGAGTAGACCATTTTTCGATTTAGGGCATCTGGAACCTCTGAGATCAAGACATAATTCCCCGGGGCTAGTTCTGCTTTGAAATATCCTTTTTTACCGGCAGGCATATCTTCTGTGCCCCCCATAAATACGAATTCCTTGGGTTCCGGCGAAGACAAAGCAAACATATTCGAAGGATTGATCCAGGCAACTAGACTATCCAATGAAGCACCCTCTTGGAGTTTTACCAGGTTGACATCATGTCCAGCGAAATGCTCGTATAGCTGCTGATCTTCAAATTCCACCCCAAATTGAAAGTTACCTGCAGTAATTGAATCTTGAAATTGGATCCCTTCGGTGGAGGAAATGGAGATGTTGTAATCAGCTTGTGGTTCTACTAGCTCAGAGGCTTCATCGGTTACAATTACTTCTTTAAGCATCCCCAGGAAAACATGAGGTGTCCCATCGGGCATTCGAATGTAACATTCCATGGCATAGACTCCAGGATCCAAGAATAGGGTAGTCTCTCCGACGGAATTTCCAGAAAGAATCCCAACACCTCCATGATTGACTACACCTCCAAACCATTGGGGGATTTTTTCAAAAGCTTTCATCCCTTCTTCCATGTTACCCAGTTTCATAAAGTCAAACCCTTCTTTGAATACCGGGATTAATTCATTTTCGTAATTCAAAAGGCGAATTCCATCGGGGAGTTTCTCCAAAACAAAAAAGTGGGCTTCATTCGACTTGTTCACATAGCGGAATGTGTTCCAGCCAGAAGGAATGGAGTCCTCCATCTGAAAATCCATGGCATTCGTAACGACTTCAATAACCGGATCATTTGATTCGGTAACCGGCGCTTCTTTTTCTTCTTTTTTAGAGCAAGAAAAAATCATAAAAGATCCCAAAGTGATCGTGAAAAACAGGTTTTTTTTCATAGGACTTTCCATTTATTTATTGATCTAAAATTTAAATAAGTCTTCTGAAATTTTTAATTCATTTTCTCTTGGATTTTAATTGGGTTTTCTGACTCGAACAAGCTTTCCGTTTGACTTGGTTATGTCATTTCTTTCCACCAGAAGCAGAAGGTTTCCACCTTGTTCTTGATATATCGAGCGAATTCTTCCCTGCATTTTTAGACCAAATGTATCCCCTGTTTTTGGGTCGAATTTTAATAGCCTTTGGAAAGCTAGGGAGGCAATTAGAAAATGATCTTCCCATTCAGGGAAGTTACTGTTCCTGACCAAAATTGCGCAGGAAGGTGCAATTGCTCTTCCTCCATCTGAAGAAGGTACAGTCCAATAGTGTTGTGGCAAGACTGAGATTTTTTCTGCAGAATCTCGGGAGATTAGGGAAACGGGTTCCCCATCATAATGGGTACCATAGGTAAAAAGAGGCCATCCATAGTTCTTGCCTGGTAAAATAATGTTGAACTCATCGCCTCCTTTTGGTCCATGCTCTATTCCAAACAGCGTTTTCTTTGATGAGTCATACACAAGCCCCTGTACATCTCGATGCCCGTAACTATAAATGGATTCGGGTTTATCATATCCCTCCAATATCGGGTTATCCTTTGGAATAGAACCATCCTCATTTAATCGATGAATTTTCCCCCAATCCTCTTTCAAATCCTGAGAAACTAAAACCGGATTTTTTCGTGTCGAGTAATTGGCAACACCAATATTTAGAAAAAAATGCTCTTCATCCTCCCAGACAATCCGCATCCCATTTCCGTAATAGCCTTCTGTGCGGGTTTGAAAGATGATTTCTTGGTCAAAAATCTGATTTTCGCTAAGCTTAAACCGAGCTACTTTCCCTCGGGCATCTTTCCCAAAGTAAGCCACATAAATCCAGGGTACAGTCGGGTAATCTGGGTGGAGGCTTAAATCCATCAATCCTCCGTGAATAATCAAAGGACTTCCGGGATCCTCAAACGTCTGCACTTCCTGGACTCCATAGACTTCTTGAAGATTTCCTTCCTTAAACCTGAAAATTTTTCCGATCCGATCCGAAATCAAAAAATCATTATCATCCAGAAATACCAAGCCAAAAGGAATAGTTAATCCGCTTGTAAGTGTGTCGGTCGTAAATAGATCCTCGCTGATCGGATAAGGATAATCCGATGAGGAATATTCTACATGTTTATCACAGCCTTGGATTATGAGCAGGCCAAAGAGTGAAATAGTCCAGAGGAAAGATTTGAAAGGGCTTTTCATAACGGATCAATTCCTAGCTGGATTGATCATGATATGTGCCCGATGGGTACCCGGATCCATAATCCAGGGCAGTCCCGGTCCGGCTGGTTTAAGCGGTAATCCGGTGCTTTCAGCAGTAGCCCAAGGGATATACACTACGGAGCGCGTATAGGTATTTTGAGCTTCTCCTGTGGTCCAGTTTATATCTTGATCGTCTGCCACTAAGACATGCAGTACACTTCCAGGATCAGGAAGTTGGAGTTTTCCGGCTTTGGCCTCAGCTTCTCTGGTATTGAAAATTTCTTGGGCATTTTTTCCCTCTTTTCGCAAGGCCCAGCCTCTTTCCATGAATGGCTGTGCACTGCTGTGGTAGCAGGAAACGCTTAAACCTTCCCGGCTGGGATCATCGCCTAGACAAACGGTCTGATTACTTCCTCTCCGAAGCATTAAAATTTCCCCATTTTGATAGCCATATACAGTAGCCTCGGCTCGCTGATCTTCTGGAGCAGCTAAAACGGCTAACTTGATTTGAATTTCCTTGCTTGGGGATTGTTGGGGAAAAGCTGATAAGCTGAGGCTTAGAAATAATAAAGAAAAGATGGATTTCATAGGTTAGTGGGTTTTGTATAGGATTGAATTTAAGAAAATTCTGAAAAAGTAAGGTACCCGTTGTTTTCGGTGTTAGAATGAAGGTCTGATTGAGGAGATTGCTTCGGGGAAATAAGATTTCTTGATCGCTTGTAGATTAGGGATTGGCCCTCGCAATGACGTCTTGACCGTCACTGCGAGGAGGAACGACGAAGCAGTCTCAAGAAAGGGA
>JABXHZ010000355.1 GCA_013373335.1 Cyclobacteriaceae bacterium
AACAGCCAATTCGTGTACGGGGGTATATGCAATATCCACATCTCTTGATGGGAGTTGCACGTTTTCGGCCAATCCAAAATCCACCGGCATTTGTCGGGTTTCAGGTTCGAAGCCGACAGGAAGAGGATTGAAGACGAGTGCCGGAGCGATTGAATTGTCCAATTTGTACTCGCGTGAAGCTTCTAGGTTTCTCAGTTGGAATTCAAGGCGGGAAATCATACTGTCTTTTTCGGCAGGGGAAAAACTCAGCCCAATAATTCCAGCAGCGCTGTCGATGGTCTGCGGATTGATTTCTCCCGCTAATTTTCCAAAAGTGAAGCCCAAGGTCAGGGTTGAAATCATCCCCAAAACCACAAACAGGGCAGAATGTCTTTTATTTTTTCGTTCCATAGGATAGTTTTACTATACTGCACAAACAAGCATTGACCGAAGGTGTTTATTTAGCTGTAAAAATTCAAACCGTTCATGGATCAAAAAGCCGAATTCCCAATTTTCCCCATGCATTTTCGGGGCCTACTATTGCTAGCAGGCATGTATACGGTAGCTTGGTCGGCATTTTATAAATGGTTTGGACCAGAATTGATTGATTGGTTGGCTATGGGTTCTGACCAAGCTTTCGATCTACCCGCGGCCTGGTACGGAAACTTGGGAATAGTAGTTGGCTTGGTGCTTTTTGTTTCTGCCTTTTACCCGGTTAGTTGGGTGTATTTGATTTTGGCGGGAATAACCGGAAAAGTCATCTTAGCAATTTGGTTTTCGCTTGGTTTTTTGCCAGAAATTGGCTGGAACAAACGGACAGGTTTTCATTTGATTGTCAATGAATTACTTTGGTTGATCCCCTTGATTTTGATTTTTCTACGAGGGTTGCAAGTCAAGGAATATCTAAGAAAGCAGGAAGAATAGCCGGCTCTATTTTCATCTTGTTTCGGATCGAAATCTGCTAATAGCTGTCTCATTTGGCCGTTTGGCAGGGGATTTTTTGTAACTTCATCGACTCATTTGGATGCAAAGAACCATGACTCAAAAACAAGCCCATAAACTTTTCCTGCTCGATGCCATGGCCCTTATTTACCGGGCACATTTTGCTTTTAGCAAAAATCCACGCATCAATTCCAAAGGATTGAATACCGGGGTAATGTTGGGATTTACCAATACCCTTTTGGAAGTATTGAATAAGGAAAAGCCTAGCCATATTGCTGTTGCGTTTGATACATCGGCACCTACTTTTCGCCATGAACAATACGAACCTTATAAAGCCAACCGACAGGAGCAACCTGAAGATATTACCGCTTCGATTCCCTGGGTAAAAGAAATCGTCAAAGCATTTAATATTCCGCTTTTGGAAATGGATGGCTTTGAGGCGGATGATATCATTGGGACAATTGCGAAAAAAGCAGAAAAAGAATCCTTTACGGTTTATATGATGACACCGGATAAGGATTATGGGCAGCTTGTGGATGATCATATTTTTCTGTACAAGCCTGCATTCATGGGGAACGGCGTAGATGTGATGGGACCCAAAGAGGTATGTGCAAAATGGGAGATCGAGCACGTGGATCAGGTTCGGGACATTTTGGGCCTGATGGGAGATACAGTGGATAATATTCCTGGAATTCCTGGAATAGGTCCAAAAACAGCTACTAAATTACTCAAGGAGTATGGAAGCATAGAGGAACTGGTTAAAAACACAGATCAGTTGAAGGGAAAGCAAAAAGAGAATGTGGAAAACTTTGCAGAGCAGGGGCTACTTTCCAAGGAATTGGCAACCATCAAAATAGATGTCCCAGTTGATTTTGTAGAGGAAGAACTTCGCTATGATGGTTTTGATGAGGAGAAGTTGCGGGCAATTTTTAATGAACTGGAGTTCCGTACCCTCGCTAGACGTGTCTTTAAGGAAGAAGGTAAAAAAGCGGTCATCCAACAAAATGAACAATTGGGGCTTTTCGGAGAAAGTGCTGCAGCTCCTGAGTTGGAGTTTGAAGAGGAAAGCGTAAACCCTTCTGCTCCAGTGGTTTTAGAAACCATTGATAGCCGTTTTCACCATTACCACAAAGTCAAAGGAAAGGATGAGATCAAGGAATTGGTAGAATACCTTCTCCTTCAAAAAGCAGTCTGTTTCGATACAGAGACCACTTCACTCAATGCGATGGAGGCGGAATTGGTTGGGCTTTCTTTTGCTTATTTGAGTGGCGAGGCCTATTACATTCCATGTCCGGCTGATCAAAAGGAAACCCACCACATTTTAGATTGGCTTAAGCCTTTCTTTGAAAATGAGAAAATCCTCAAGGTTGGTCAGAACATCAAATATGATTTATTAGTCCTGAGAAATTATGGAATAGAAGTACAAGGGGCACTTTACGATACCATGCTTGCGCATTATTTGATTGAGCCAGAAGGAAAGCATTCCATGGATTTTTTAGCAGAACAGTATCTGAATTACAAGCCCGTTTCCATTACCGAATTGATCGGAAAGAAGGGTAAAAACCAAGGGAATATGCGGGATGTGGATGAGGATACTGTGACAGCTTATGCGGCCGAAGACGCTGACATTACCTTGAGGTTGAAGGAGAAATTTGATCCAATCCTGAAGCAAAATGAGCTCGAAAAGCTGTTCTATGAAGTTGAAAATCCACTTATTCCTGTCTTGACGGATATGGAATTTGAAGGAGTTCGGATTGACACTGATAGCTTGGCCGAACTGTCCAAGTCTTTGGATGAAGAAAGCAAGGAAATTGAGAAGCGGGTCTATGAACTTGCCGGAGTAAGATTCAATTTGGCTTCTCCCAAGCAGTTGGGGGATGTTCTTTTTGAAAAACTAAAATTGGATCCCAAGGCTAAAAAAACCAAGACTGGGCAATATGCTACAGGAGAGGAAATCTTGAGTAAACTCGCCAATGAGCATGAAATTGCACAGGCTATTTTGGATTATCGGCAGATGGTCAAATTGAAATCCACCTATGTGGATGCCCTTCCGAATATGATCAATCCAAAGACAGGCCGAATTCATACCACCTACAATCAGTTTGTTGCAGCCACAGGGCGTTTATCATCTATCAACCCTAACTTGCAGAATATTCCGATTCGAACGGATCGGGGTAAGGAAATCCGGAAGGCCTTTGTTCCCCGGGATGACAAGCATGTCCTTTTTGCAGCGGATTATTCCCAGATTGAATTGCGGATTATGGCCGCCTTCTCCAAGGATGAGTCCATGATTGAGGCTTTCAAAAATGGAAGAGATATTCACTCAACCACAGCTGCAAAAATCTTTCAAGTTCCTTTGGATAAGGTGACCGCAGACATGCGAAGAAAAGCCAAGACTGCCAATTTTGGGATTATTTACGGAATATCAGCATTTGGGCTTTCCCAGCGCCTTTCTATTTCCAGAACAGAGGCCAAAGAAATCATTGACGCTTATTTTAAGGAGTTTCCTGCGGTCAAATCCTACATGGACGGGGTAATCGAGAAAGCTCGAAAAGATGAATATGTAGAGACTATTTTGGGCCGCCGTCGATACCTTCGGGATATCAACAGTCGCAATATGACCATGCGAGGATTTGCCGAGCGTAATGCGATCAATGCCCCTATCCAAGGCTCAGCTGCGGATCTGATTAAGGTGGCGATGATTCATGTGCATGATTGGATGAAAAAGGAAAAACTAAAGTCCAAGATGATTTTGCAAGTGCATGATGAATTGGTTTTTGATGCACATAAGCAAGAGGTAGACCTGCTACGCAAACATATTCCTCAGCTAATGTCATCTGCCATTAAACTGGATGTGCCTATTGAAGTGGAAGTAGGGGTTGGTAATGATTGGTTAGAAGCGCATTAAGAATGGCAAAAATTAAAACCGCTTTTTTCTGTCAAAATTGTGGAGCTCAGAGTCCCAAATGGCAAGGGAAATGTCCAGCCTGTGGACAGTGGAATACCTATGTCGAAGAAGTAATTCAAAAGGAAGAAAGCGGAAAAGGCAGTTGGAAGCCAAGTGGAAGTGGAACTAAAAAAACCAATTCTCCAAAGAAGATAACCGAGGTCAACTATGAGGAACAACCTCGTTGGGTGACAGGAGATCCCGAATTGGATCGGGTTTTGGGTGGAGGAATTGTTCCGGGTTCCTTGGTGCTGATTGGTGGTGAACCTGGAATCGGAAAATCCACCTTGATGCTCCAGATTGCTTTGACCTTAAAGGGGAAAACCGTACTCTATGTATCCGGAGAAGAATCTGAAGCTCAAATTAAGATGCGGGCGGATCGAATGGCAGCGCAGAATCCTGATTGTTTTGTGCTTTCCGAAACCAATACCCAGCAGATTTTTCAACAGGTAGAATTACTGAAGCCGGATTTTTTGGTAATTGATTCGATTCAGACTTTGAATAGCCAATATGTTGAATCTGCCGCAGGTTCTGTTTCCCAAGTTCGTGAATGCACGGCAGAATTGATGAAGTTTGCCAAGGAAACGGGAACGCCTGTTTTTTTGATAGGCCATGTGACCAAGGATGGAACCATCGCTGGACCGAAAGTACTGGAACACATGGTGGATACAGTCTTGCAATTTGAAGGGGATCGGCATTTGACTTATCGTATTTTGCGCACTTCCAAAAACCGTTTTGGATCCACCCATGAATTGGGTATCTACGAAATGCGGGTTGACGGTCTTCGAACTGTCGCCAATCCATCAGAAATCCTACTTACCCAACGAGAGGAAGTACTCAATGGGGTGGCGATTGGAGCGATGATGGAAGGAAACCGCCCTCTGTTGATCGAAATACAATCTTTGGTCAGTCCGGCTACCTACGGAACCCCTCAACGTAGTAGTACGGGACATGATGCGAAGCGTCTGAATATGTTGCTTGCTGTCTTGGAAAAGCGAGGAGGAATGCGGTTGGGTAATCAGGATGTGTTTTTGAATGTAGCCGGAGGAATGCGAGTAGATGATCCGGCGCTTGACTTAGCTGTCTGTGCCAGTTTGATTTCGAGCTATGAAGACACCCCTGTTTCGGAAAAAATTTGCTTTGCTGGAGAGGTTGGTTTGGGAGGAGAAATTAGAGCTGTTTCCCGAATCGAAAACCGAATTGCTGAAGCTGAAAAGTTGGGTTTTGAAAAAATCCTTGTGTCTAAATATGCTGTCAAAGGACTGGATTTAAAGAAATATCAAATTCAGGTTTTGCAGGTCAGTAAACTGGAAGAAATGTACCAGTTGATTTTTTGAAATTTCTTAGCGATTGTCTGCTGCTCATTCATTTTTAGGTTTAATTTAATTACCAACTGCTCAATTCTTTTAACTTTGGTATAGACGGTTCGCGCTTGTACAATGGCGGAATCGTTTCCCAAAATGAATAAAGTCCAGCATAAACTCAATCAATTATCCGCTACGGCAATTTGCGGAAATGACATCAGCTCCTCGGTTTTGTATGTTTCCGCTTTGGCTATTGCATTTGCCGGGCAATACGCTTGGATTACCCTACTGATCGTTTCCTTGGTTTTATTTCTTTTCCGAAAAATCTATGGAGAAGTAGTGGGGGCCTTACCCTTGAATGGGGGTGCCTACAATGCGCTTTTGAATACAACCAGTAAATCGACAGCTTCTTTTGCAGCTACGCTGACTATACTTTCTTACATGGCTACTGCGGTGATTTCTGCCAATGAAGCCATCCATTATTTGCATCATTTGATTCCTGCAATGCC
>JABXHZ010000002.1 GCA_013373335.1 Cyclobacteriaceae bacterium
CAAATCGAAAATCCAGATGTTGAATTAAAGCATCTTGCCGGTGATTTTTTTGTTTTGACTGGGAAAGGGAAAGATGCCGGGATTCCAAAGGGAGAAAGCTTGAGTATCACTTATCAAAGTAGGAATCCCCATTTGAAAAATCACCATGCACCCGAAGCGCCGATATTTTCATTGGCAAATGGTGCCTTGGTTTCGAACATTCAATTTGAGGTATCAGAAATGAGTGTTTGGGATATGCGCAAGCAGGCAGGTGATTCTAAGTTGCCTATCCCAACCCCGGATCGATTATTTGAGCAGAATGAGGGTTTGTCCCTGCTTCCAAAAAAAGATTTACCACCTTTTCTTCCTACTCCAAAATCTTGGAAAATCAACGGAGAAACTCAAATTGTAGCCCAGGCTGGTTTGGCAGTAGTAGGCGATAAAGCTTTCGCTGAGTCGGCGACTTATTTAACCAAAAAGATTAAAGAGCATTATAACCCTGAAATCCTGAAATCAGAAAAACCCATTCAAATCCGGATTTCAAAAAGGGAAGGGTTTCCAGTCGAGGGTTATTCTTTGGAGATCCGGGATAGGAGAGTTTTGATTTTAGCAAGTGATGAACGAGGAGCTTTCTATGGTGTGCAATCATTTTTGGCTTTGCAGCCGAGTGATTTTTGGAAAGGTGATTCTGAGAGTTTACTTCTGCCTCAAATTTCTATAGAGGATTACCCAGCGTATTCCTATCGAGGTTTTTTCCTGGATGTAGCTCGAAATTTTCAAACCAAGGAAGAGATCTTTCGGATTTTGGATTTGATGGCATTATATAAGCTGAATACTTTTCATTTTAACTTAGCCAATGATGAAGGTTGGCGGATTGAAATAGATGCATTGCCTGAATTGACAGCGTATGGCTCCAAAAGAGGATTTTCAACTGATGAGACTAATTTCCAATGGCCTTTCTATGGATCGGGGGTTTCTCCTGATAAACTTCCTGGATCCGGATTTTATTCTCAGCAGGATTTCAAAGAAATTCTTCGATATGCTAAGGAACGAAGTATCGAAGTAATACCAGAAATAGGATTTCCAGCTCATTCCAGGGCAGCTATTAAAGCAATGGAAAAACGCTATGAACACTTTAAGAAAGCCGGGGAAATTCAGAAAGCAGAGGAATATCGTTTAATTGATCCCGATGATCAATCGAAATATCTATCGGCGCAAAATTTTCGGGATAATACGGTTTGTGTCTGTAAGGAATCAGTTTACCATTTTTTTGAAACAGTGGTGATGGAGTTTAAAGGGATGTATGAAGAGGTTGGGGTTCCATTGAAAGTGTTTCATACAGGTGGGGATGAGGTTCCTCATGGGGTTTGGGAAGAATCTCCTATCTGCCAAGAATTTTTGGCTGAAAACAAGTCATTAAAGGAAAATGACCTGGGACCTTATTTCCGGTCCAGAATTGGCTTTTTTCTTAAAAATGAAGGGATTCAACAAGCAGGTTGGGAGGAAATTGGGCAAGTGGAGCAAAAAGGTGAAGTGGTGCCCAATCCGAATTTTTCAGATAGAAATTGGAGGATATATGCTTGGAATGCTGTAGCAGGTTGGGGCGGAGAAGACATGGCCTATCGCTTGGCAAATGCAGGATACCCTGTGGTAATCAGTTCCAGTGCTAATTATTATTTTGATTTGGCCTATGATTGGGATCCTCGAGAACGGGGACATACCTGGTCTGGTGTAGGTGATATGTACCAAAGCTGGAAGACCGTTCCGGGACAGTTTTTTCTTTCCCATGATCAAACTATTGATGGGGAGCCTTGGGATTGGGAAAAGGCTAAGGAGAACTTTGAGGTTTTAACAGCTGCAGGAAAAAGAAATATTTTGGGGATTCAGGGGCAGTTATGGACTGAAACGGTAAAAAGCCCCGATATGCTGGAATATTATGTTATTCCGAAGATTTTTGGATTAGTTCAACGAGCTTGGGAAGGAGATCCTGCTTGGTCAACTGCATCCACCATCGAGGAAAAAAAGGCTGGTCGGCAAAAGGAATGGAATCTTTTTGTCAATCAAGTAGCTCAAGTGGAAGTGCCCCGATTAGAATCATTTCAAGGTGGGTATAAAATCCGTATTCCAGCACCTGGTTTGAAGCGAGTAGGTGATCAGGTTTTTGCAAATCTTCAGTTTCCTGGATTGGAAATACGGTTTACAAGCAATGGTAAGACTCCTAGTCCCCAAGATTCCTTGTATTCTGGGCCTATTCCTTATTCTCCAAATCTTCGCTTCCGTGCCTTTTCCCCAGGGGGTCAAGGAAGTATGGTCAGTCAATTGGAAGACTAAAGGGGAGGAATTTGTCCCTTGTATTTATTTATTAGCTGTTCATTGGAAGCCTCTCCTTCTTCCGTATTGGCACTGATAAAAATCTCAGGTTCTATGCCACGCGAAATAAGGATTTCTACTGCCTGGCTAAAGATGGCATGAAGTAAAGCTGCTCCAATGACTGTGGAGGTGGCACCAACCCTTCCTTCTAACCCTTGGATTTCTAATGTTGCATCACCGATTTCACCAAAGTTGTCCAATACTAAATCCGAAACCTCAAACAAGCGCTTATTGCTGGAATGTCTTGATGAGACAGATTGACTATGTGCCAAATTGGTTATGCAAATCACCTTTGCACCTTTGCGTCTGGCTTCCATGGCTAATTCAATTGGAACGGAATTTCTTCCGGAATTACTAAAGAGGAAAAATAAATCCTTTCCCCCGATCTGATAATTGGATAATATTTTTGCTGCATATCCTTCCTCTCTTTCAATATGAGAACTTTTGGAAGCGCTAATGTGAAGCATTAAGGGAGGGTCTAGAATCGGGATGATCCTAGCAAATCCACCAGCCCGATAAAAAATTTCTTCGGCTAAGAGGTGTGAGTGTCCAGTTCCGCTTGTATAAATCCAACCTGAATTTTGGATACAATCAGCGACCCATACAGCTGCTTTTTCGATGCTTTCTTTTTGGGAGAAAGCTTGTCGTAGTTTTTTTTCGATTGACAGTTGGTAGCGGAGAAAGGCTTTTTCCTGATGCATCAATTTAGAAGAATTTCATCGATAAAGACCCAACCTTTAGCTTCTGCGCCAGGGTGCCATTTGGGAAGGGATGGGATAGGGTAAAGCTTAACCCGGATTTTTTCAAAATGCTTATCCGGAAGTTTATAAGTCAGAAGTTCTGACCGGATCTCTCTGATTTTATCAGATTGCGTTGGTTGATCATTGATCAGACTTTCGAATTTTCCATTTTTCCAACCTAAAATTTCTACTCGGACCGGAGGGAAAATATATGCACCCTCATGGTATAATAAACTGATTCCTATGCTTGAGGGATTTTGGCTTTCGGATAGCGTTATTTCCACCTCAAATGCACTATCACTATATCCAAGCCACTCCCCAGAGGTATGATTGTTTTTTCCTTTGATTTTGTCAAACAGACTATTTGCGAGTTGTCCTTGATAATTGGGGCTAGGTTTCGTAATAAGATCCACTTTGTCTGGCTTCAATCCAGACTTCATAAATACCGATGTGGCTTCTTCCGATCCTATCCATTCAGGAGCAAATGCTTTGGTTCGGAGTTTTCCAGAGGTTTTCACTAAAATAGGATTGGTATAAATTAGACTTTTGCTGCTATCCGGCTCAGTACCATCCAAGGTATAGCGAATACTGGCACTTTGGATAGGATGGCTTAATTCGATTCGAAGACTGTCTGAAAATAAAATACGTTCTTGAGTGATTTTAGGACTGTTTAAAGGAAGGATGATACCTTTACCGTCAAATCCAAAATCGATTTTCGTATTTGGCATTTGTTCGGTTAGCATTCGTTTTTGGGAATCATTTAATCCGGTATTCCAAAGAAAAAGATGCTCTAGATTTCCCATTTCAGTAAGTCTATTGGCAGCTACCGGTGTTAAAGAGTTTCCAGATAAAGACAATTTTGTTAATTGATCCAAGACTGGAAAATTCTCCAATTGCATCGAATTTAAATCTGTAAAGTTCAGGTACAGTTCCTGCAGGTTTGGAAAGTCTTTCAAGAATTCCAAATTGACTTGACCG
>JABXHZ010000033.1 GCA_013373335.1 Cyclobacteriaceae bacterium
AATCAATTGTATAGCAATATTTCCAGCAATCCATCCTTCCGGCCTTTTGATACAGGGTCCAGAGCCATGGAAGGTGCATTGGGCATTCGAAAAGGAGTAGATTTCGAACAAATTAATGGTGCTAGAAAATTAGACCAAACTGAATATTTCATAAACCCCCAACTCGGATATGTTTCCTTGTTTAGAAGACTACAAAATGACGAGGTTCTGGCAGTTGCTTATGAATATACTTACAACGGACAGGTCTACAAGGTTGGGGAACTGACTGAAGACTATCAAAACAGACCTGAGGATGAATTGATTTTCCTCAAGCTACTACGGCCTGCCCGAATTAACACGCAAGTTCCAACATGGGACTTGATGATGAAAAACGTGTATAGCCTCAATGCCAGCCAAATTCTTCGTGAAGGATTCCAACTACAAGTAATTTATCGGGATGACCGAACCGGTTTGGATAACCCTTCCCTATTGGAGGGACAAGAGGTCAAAGATGTTCCACTTATTCGATTAACGGGTCTCGACAATCTCAATCCACAAAATGACCCGGCCCCAGACGGGAATTTTGATTATGTAGAGGGATTGACCATGATTTCTAATCGTGGTTTGTTAATCTTCCCGGTACTGGAGCCTTTTGGGTCTAATTTAGGAAAACGTTTTTTACCCAATGAGGGCGTATTGAAGGATAAATATGTCTATGACACGCTTTATCGCACAACTCAAGCAGATGCTGAATTAGTCACAAGACTTAACAAGTATTTTATTAAGGGTAGACTGACAGCGGGCTCTGCCAGTGAAATTCAACTTCCGGGTTTAAATATTGCCCCAGGTTCTGTGATCGTGACCGCAGGAAACATACCGCTTACAGAGGGAGTTGATTTTACTATCGACTACAATGTGGGAAGGTTGGTCATTATCAATGATGCAATCCTCCAATCTGGCAAGCAAATCAACGTTAGCTTTGAAAAAGCAGATCTCGTATCCTTCCAAACCCGCAGCTTATTAGGGACACGATTAGATTACTTGTTCAGCGATAAATTCAATTTGGGAGGTACTTTTTTATATCTCAATGAACGACCCAATGTAACTAGAATAGCAACAGGAAGCGAGACTGTAAGAAATAGTATTTGGGGGTTAGACGCGAATTTTTCAGATGAATCTCGATTCCTTACCAAATTGGCTGATGCACTTCCTTTCACCAATACGAAAGAAGTATCTCAGGTACAAATAAGTGGTGAATTTGCACACTTGATACCAGGAACATCCAATAGGGTTAATGGAGAAGGTGCATCTTATATAGACGATTTTGAGGCTGCCATTACCCCATTCAACCTTGGAGGAGCTGCCAATCAAAACTGGAAACTAGCATCCACTCCCCAAACGCCCGACAATCGATATGATTTAAGTTCCCAGACAGAAGATAATCTTGGAGCCACCTACCGCAGAGCTCGAGTTGCTTGGTATAATATTGACAATATTTTCTATCGTGAAAGTGGGCCAGGAGTTCCTTCTAATATTACAAGAGAAGACCGGCAAAACCATTACGTGCGCCGGGTGGTCCCTCAGGAAATATTTCCTCAACAGGATCGGGATGTAATCATTACTCCCGAACCCTTGTTTGAAATGGCCTACTTCCCATCGGAAAGAGGGATGTACAACTATAACCCGAATCTCCGGCAAGATGGTTTGCTTCCTAATCCAAGATTAAACTACGGAGGTGTAACAAGAGCCATTACTACTGAAGTAGATTTTGACCGAACCAATATTGAGTACCTCGAATTCTGGTTGCTTGATCCATTTATTGGAGGAGAAAATGGACGAGTATTAGATGGGGTATTTAATCAAAACAATACAACGGGAGGTAAACTATATTTTAACCTTGGAGACATTTCTGAAGATGTCATGAAAGATGGAAGCCATGCTTTTGAAAATGGCCTTCCTGCTGATGGTGACCCTGCTGAAACCCGCCAAAATGAATGGGGAAGAATTACTAGAGAACAATTCCTAATTCCAGCCTTTGATAATTCTGCAGAATCAAGAGAAAATCAAGATGTAGGTTTGGATGGATTAAAAAACAATGAAGAAGCAGACTTTTTCAGAAGCCGTTTCCTTGACCGAATCAATGTCAATCAACAAGCTTTAAACAACATCCTTCAGGACGTTTCTGCGGATGCATTTCAGTATTACTTGGATGAGTCCTTTGACGAGCAAAATGCCAAAATCCTAGAACGTTACAAAAAATTCAACGGTCAAGAAGGAAACTCCCCTGTAGAGCCGAATCAAAACCTCTCATTTACTCCATCTGGAACCAACAACCCGGATAATGAAGATCTCAACACGGATAATACTATCAATGAGCTGGAAAATTACTACGAATATGAGATTGATTTACGCCCCGATAATTTGATTGTAGGTCAAAACTACATTGTCGACAAAGTAACCGCCAATGTAGGTGGAGAAGCCGTGAATTGGTATTTATTCAGAATCCCTGTCCGTCAGCCTGACCGGATTCAGGGAAATATTACAGGTTTCAAATCCATTCGTTGGATTCGAACCTATCTTACCGATTTTGAGCAGCCCGTAGTCTTGCGAATGGCAAATTTCCGCATGATTGGAAGTCAGTGGCGGGTATTTCAGGAATCTCTTTTTGAACGGGGTTTCTTTGAAATTCC
>JABXHZ010000226.1 GCA_013373335.1 Cyclobacteriaceae bacterium
CTGAACCGATCTGAAATTGAAAAATATGGAATCCAAGCTAGCGAGGAGGAAGCTAGCGAAGATGACTTGGTTGAAATCATTACCAAACTCAGTGCTCAATTTGACAAAGAATGGGGAGGCATGAATCGGATCCCAAAATTCCCAATGCCTGTCATCTGGAATTTTGTTTTGGATTATGCATACCTAAGCCAACGCGAGGATTTGAAGGAGGCAGTTTATTTTACCCTGAAAAAAATCGGAATGGGAGGAATTTATGACCATATCCAGGGAGGATTTGCCCGCTATTCGGTAGATGGTGAATGGTTTGCTCCACATTTTGAAAAAATGCTCTATGATAATGGCCAACTTTTGGAATTAAATGCCAAAGCCTATCAAATGAGCGCTGACTCATTCTTTCTTGAAAAAATCGAGGAAACCATCCAATGGCTGGAGGCAGAAATGCTCGATGAAAAAGGCGGATTCCATGCAGCTCAGGACGCTGACAGCGAAGGTGTAGAAGGAAAATTTTACACTTGGCGCTATTCCGAACTCGAGCAATTGGTTGGAGATGAACTGCCTTGGTTGCGAAAACTATACAACCTCAAAATCCACGGAAACTGGGAAGATGGAGTCAATATTCTTTTTCAAACCCAAGATTATGAATCCATTGCCAGTGAATTCAAAATGTCAAAAGATGAACTTTTGGAAAAACTTACCGAGGTAAAATCCACTTTATTAAAATCCAGAAACCAACGAATTTCCCCTGGAAAAGACGACAAAATTCTAGCTGGTTGGAACGGTTTGATGGCCTCGGGTTTGATCCAATCCTATTTAGCTACGGGAAATGAAAAACCCCTGGAATTAGCCTTGAAAAACCTGGATTTTATCCACGGGCATATGATTGTAGAAGGTGTTTTGCATCGAACTTACAAAAACGGTTCTACCTACACCCCCGCATTTTTAGAGGATTATGCAGCAGTAATCAAAGCCGCCCTGCAGGCTTACGAAGTCAGTGGAAACATCACTTATTTGAAAATGAGTGAGGAATTGACGGAGTATTGCCTGGAACACTTCTTTGACCAGGAAGAGGGGTTTTTCTTTTTCAATGATCCCAAGGCAGAAAAACTCATCGCCAATAAAAAAGAACTTTTTGATAATGTGATTCCAGCTTCTAACTCCATCATGGCCCGTAATCTCCACAAACTTTCCTTACTCACATATAAGGAAGAATATTCGTCGATTTCCAAAGGCATGATGAGTAAAATCCGGGAATTGATCCTCAAAGATCCCGGCTTCTTGAGCAATTGGGCAAGTCTCTTGCTGGAGCAGGTAGTACCTACAGCCGAAATTGGTATCGTTGGGATTGGAGCAAAAGGCAAAGCCTTGGAATTGCTTCGAAAAGCACCCAGCAATCTGGTAGTAGCCTGGAATGAAGAAGTGACAGAAAATGCCCCAATTTTGAATGGAAAAACTCCCGATTCGACAGGAAATGCCTTAATTTATGTTTGTTTCGACCATGCCTGCCGACGGCCGGTTGCCAAGGTCGAAGAAGCCATTTCCCAACTACCTCATTTGAATTGATTCTGTGCTGAACCTTTTTGAAGAAAAAGATATATCGACTCCCCAACCTGAGTTTTCTTTTGCAGATGTGATTTTGCCGGTGCCCATTCCAAGAATGTTCACCTACAGAATCCCAAAAAATCTATTTGCAGAAATACAGATTGGAGCTCGGGTGATTGTGCAGTTTGGGCGAAAAAAAATCCTGACAGGAATCATCGGAAAGGTCCACAACAAAGTTCCACAAGCCTATGAAGCAAAGCCCATTTTAGAGGTATTGGATCATCAACCTTCAGTCAATCCCCTTCAGATTCGATTTTGGGCTTGGATGGCGGAGTACTATTGCTGTCATATCGGAGAAGTGATGCATGCCGCACTTCCTTCAGGACTTCGCTTGTCTAGCGAATCCCGTATCCAAATAAATCCAAATTTTGACCGAGATAATAGCCCCTACCCCTTAGACGAGCGGGAAGAGAAAATTTTGGAAGCCCTAGAAAATCAATCCGAGTTGAATTATGGGGACTGTGAAAAAGTTTTGGGAATCAAAACGATTCACCCGATTCTTAAAAGTCTGGTCACCAAGGAAGCTATCCTGATTTTTGAAAAAGTCCAGGAAAAATACAGTCCAAAAATTGAAACACGGATCAGGCTTCGGGAAGACTTAGCTCAGGATAAAAAAGCATTAGAAAGTCTTTTTGAACAGCTTTCCGGAAAAGTCAAACAGGAATCTATTTTACTCAAATACCTTCGGGATGTTCCCGTTTTTCAAAAACCGGAACTAAATGAAAAGGGGCTGGATAAAAGCACCTTATTGGAAGAGGGAGATTCTGAGAGTTCTTTGAAAACTCTCATCAAAAATGGGGTCTTCGAATCATTCAAGGTGGTAGTCAATAGACTAGAGGAAATCCAGCCTGCGCGAACAGCTTCTCAACTTTCCCCTACCCAAAAAGAAGCCATTGATTCCATCAAATCCCAGTTTGAAGAAAAGCAGACAGTTCTGCTGCATGGAATCACTGGAAGCGGAAAAACTGAGATTTATATTCGGCTTATTCAGGAGGTCCTGGAAAGTGGGTCTCAGGTTTTACTTCTTTTACCAGAGATTGCTTTGACGACTCAAATCGTGAGCCGACTCCAAGAAGTATTCGGTTCACAAATGGGAGTATACCACTCCAAATATTCAGACAATGAGCGGGTAGAAGTTTGGAATGGAATACTGAGCGGAAGATTTTCATTTGTGATAGGCGTACGCTCTTCGCTATTTCTACCATTTGATTCCTTAGGCTTAATCATTGTGGATGAGGAGCATGAATCCAGCTTTAAGCAATTTGACCCTGCCCCACGATTTCATGCCAGGGATGCGGCCATCATGCTCGGATTTTTTCATCAAGCCAAAACTCTTTTAGGCTCAGCAACACCCTCTTTTGAGTCCTTCTACAATGCTAAACAAGGAAAATATGGCTATGTAGAACTACATCAACGATTTGGTGATGCAAAGCTTCCAGAATTTCATTTGGCGGATCTTGGAGCCGATCGGAGAAAAAATTTACTCAAGCTGGATTCAACGAGGCTTTTGCGAGAAAAAATCCAAGAAGCACTTGATAAAAACGAGCAGGTTTTGATCTATCAAAACCGTAGAGGTTATTCTCCCTATGTGCAATGTGAAGACTGTGGGTGGACTGCCGAATGTGTGCAATGTGATGTCAGTCTTACCTACCATCAGTTTTCTGAAGAAATGCGTTGCCATTATTGTGGCTACAAGGAAAAAATCCCAACCTCCTGCCCTGCTTGCGGAAGCACACAGCTTTCCACCAAAGGAATGGGAACAGAGCGGATTGAAGAGTCCTTGAGTTTGCTTTTTCCGGAAGCGAGAGTTGGCAGGATGGATTTGGATACGACAAGGAATAAATATGGTTATCAACGAATATTGGATGAATTTGGAGCGGGTCAAATTGATATTTTGGTGGGAACCCAAATGATTACCAAAGGACTGGATTTTGGAAGGGTAACAGTGGTAGGCATTTGGGATGGAGATCGAATTCTCAATTTTCCGGATTTCAGAGCAGGAGAGCGTGCCTTTCAACAGATTACGCAGGTTGCCGGAAGGGCGGGAAGACGCTCTGAAAAGGGCCAAGTCATCATCCAAACTAGGAATCCCGATCAGGATATCTATGCCAAGATTCTATCCGGTGACTATCCGAATTTTTTCAGGGTTGAGATGGCCGACAGAAAACAATTCTATTATCCGCCTTTTGTCAAGCTGATCAAAATCACGACCCGACATACCGACTTTAAAACTGCTGAAAAAGCAGCAATTGCCCTTCACCGGGAAATGTCTCAAATTCCCGTGAAAAAAATTGTTCTTGGCCCAGAAAGAGCTTTGATCGGAAGAATCAAAAATCAATATCAATTTGAAAGTCTGATCAAACTAGACCGATCAGGAGCAACCCAGCAAACTTTCAAAAAGAGTCTAGAAGAGATCTTGGAAGAATTGCAGGCACGTACTGAGTTTCGATCCGTCAGATGGATTGTCGATGTCGATCCCAATTAAACCTCCCTATTCCTCCTCTACATTCATAAACTCCAATACATCATCAAACCCTTTGGACCAGGTCCAAAAATACTGGGTGATCATAGGGATATGTTTGGTTTTGGGATAAAAGGAATACGTCAAATCAGTTCCTTTTTCTTCAGCAGCCTTCCGAAAGCGTTCCACGGTTAGTCGAATTCCAGGATAAGTCTTTTCGCCTTCCATAATGAGCAATGGGATTTCATCCCCTTCCAAAAAATAGATAGGGGAATAATCCTTCCAAACTTCTGGATTATCTGTAAAAGCATCGTAATTATCCTCTCCATTTGGTTTACCCTTCATTTGTTCCAAAAACCAATACCAATCCAAGCCCGCGGGATCATTCAAAATAGCCCCTTTAAGTGGATTTGGAAATCCTTCTTCATCCCAAGGCTGCTTTTTTATGGCCACCAACGCAGCTAAATGACCTCCAGCTGAATGTCCGGATATAAAAATACGCTCCGGATCTCCCCCATATTGATCAATATTTACTTTAACCCATTTGACCGCTTGAACTGTTGCTTTTTCCATCGCATCTACTTTAAAATCCGGAGCCAAAGGGTAATCGATAATAACGGTCACTACTTCCCTTCTGGCCATTCGATTTCCCAAAAAATCATAAATCTCTTTTCTGCCTTTATTCCAACTTCCTCCATGAACGAAAATCAGCACAGGCAATTTGTCTGCCTTTTTAGGGGAAAAAACATTTAAATCCTTTTGCGGCAGATTCAGGGAATTATCAGCTTGGATATAAGTGATCTCCTTTTCCCGAACCACACTTCGAAAAGCGCACGACTCCAGAAAAAGCAAGAAGATTAACAAATAATTTTTCATAGGGTCAGAATTTGAAAAAATAACTTGGAGCTGGATTCTTTGTTTGGGGAAATTATTGTTACTAAGTTGACAATTATCATAAAAAAACCAATCTCTTGGGTTTTTATTTGATTATTGATTCGCAATAGAACATGAACTACAGAATTCATTTCGTTTTGGGATTTTTTCTTGGCTTTGTCTTCTTTTCCTGTAGCAATTCCGAAGAAAACACCATCAGTCCTCAGTACCAATCCATCACGGAATCGGTCTATGCATCTGGAAACATCAAAGCCGTAAACCAATACGAAGCATTTGCGGTTGGTTCGGGCCCCATTCAAGAAATCTTTGTCAAAGAAGGGGATGTGGTAAATGAGGGTGATCCCATTTTGGCTGTCTATAATGAAAGGGAACGGCTCTCTAGGGAAAATGCAGAATTGGCACAAGCCTTTGCAGACTATCAGCAAAATCAGTCTAAACTCCGCGACCTGCAATTATCCATTGATCTTGCTAAAAGCAAATTTCATAATGACTCCCTTCTCTATGCCAGACAGCAGAAACTATGGGATCAAAATATTGGGACAGAGGTCGAATTGGAACAGCGAAAACTAGCTTTTGAAAACTCCAAGAATAGCTATGAGTCGGCATTAATTCGATATGGAGATCTCAAGCGGGAAATCGAGTACACTTCGAAAAGTGCCTCCAAGAGCCTTGCCATTAGCCGGGTTCTGGAAAGTGAATTTGTGGTAAAAAGTAAGATCCACGGAAGAGTTTATGCACTTCCCAAGGAACAAGGAGAAATGGTCGGACCACAGACTGTGGTTGCCGTTTTAGGGGATGAGAAAAATTTCATCATGGAGCTTCTGGTAGACGAATACGATATTTCAAAAATTGCATTAGACCAGCGGGTAATTATTCGCATGGATAGCTACATGGACCAAACTTTTGAAGGAAAAATTACCAAGATTTATCCCTTGATGGATACCCAATCGAAAAGTTTTACGATAGAAGCAGTATTTACCAAATCCCCTCCAGTTCTTTATCCAAATTTGAGTCTGGAAGCAAATATTCTCACAGCGCAGGTTGATAATGCCTTAGTCATACCAAGAAATTATCTGATTAATGATGAATTGGTAATCTTGGAAGAGGGAGATACCATTCCAGTGAAAGTTGGTTTGAAAAATTTTGAATTCGCCCAAATCCTTGAAGGAATAAGTAAAGACCAACAATTGATCAAACCTTAAAATCTAGCATGAGGGAAATTGGAAAAATATCTAAGCATGCGGGAGGAGCTGTGATGGGCATTAAGCAATTTTTATACACATGAAATGGTCCCTGATTTTTGAGTTATCCAAAGCCCTGATGCTTGCCCGGTTCAAACAAACTGCAGTGGCTGCTGTCGGAGTCATGTTTAGCATCACCATGTTTGTGACTCTCCTGGGTTTCATGAATGGGCTTAACACCATGTTGGATGGATTAGTATTGAATCGAACCCCTCACATTCGGTTTTATAATGAAATCAAACCTAATCCCAATCAGCCGTTAGACATTGATGATGAATTTGAAAATACCTGGAAAATCATTCGATCTATCAAACCCAGCACAAGCAGACTAGCTATTTACAATGCAGAAAAAATCATTGAGAATTTAGAAAATGACCCTCGGGTTCTAGGTGTAAGCCCAAAAATCTCTTCCCAGGTATTTTTCAATGTGGGGACAATCGATTTAACCGGCGTGGTGAATGGAATCGATGTGGAAAAAGAAGCCCAACTCTTTGCCTTTACTGATTATGTCACTTCCGGTAATTATGAAGAATTGAATCAAACCAACACCATTATTTTGGGAAAAGGCTTGGCGGATCGTATGTTAACTGGAATCGGAGATGTAATCCAAGTAACTACAGCTCAGGGAAACAAATTGCAGCTGAAAGTTGTCGGCTTTTACCAATCCGGATTGGGCGACTATGATAATAGCAACAGCTTCGCATCCATCACTACAGTGCAAAAAATGTTGGGAGAACCTCCCTCCTATATAACAGATATACAGGTCAAGCTCCATAATTTGGATTTAGCACCCGCTATGGCACGCGAACTCGAGCAGATATTTACTATCGATGCTGACGACATCCAAACTGTTAATGCTCAGTTTGAAACAGGGACAAAAATCCGGACATTAATCAGCTATGTGGTCGGAATTACCCTTTTGGTCGTTTCTGGATTCGGGATATACAATATCCTGAATATGATGATCTATGAAAAATTAGATACCATCGCCATCCTAAAAGCTATCGGTTTCAATAACACCGATGTAAATCGAATTTTCATTACTATCGCGCTATCCATTGGAATTATTGGTGGAGGATTGGGGCTAATTTTTGGATATTTTTCCTGTCTAGGAATCGACCGGATCCCCTTTGAAACAGAAGCCTTACCTACTATCAAAACCTATCCAATAGACTATAATCCGAAATACTATTTCATTGGTGCAAGTTTCAGTATAATAACCACCTATTTAGCAGGATTCTTTCCTGCAAGAAAAGCAAGTGGTGTAGATCCAGTCGACATTATCCGAGGAAAATGAAAAATAATCACCCAACGGTATTACGAGCAGAAGGGATTGATAAATTTTTCTTCAATCCAACAAAAACCCAAGTTCTCAAAAAGGTGAGCTTCGAAGTTGAACGAGGGGAATTTGTCTCGGTCGTTGGAAAATCAGGTTGTGGAAAATCCACCTTGCTTTATATCCTTTCGACGATGGATACCGATTATCAAGGGAAATTGCATATGGATGGAGAGTTGATCACCGGAAAATCCAGCAATTACCTTTCCCACCTACGAAATGAAAAAATCGGTTTTGTCTTTCAGTTTCATTACCTCTTGAATGAGTTTTCTGTCCTGGAAAATATCATGATTCCAGGTCTGAAGCTGGGGAAACTCTCTAGGGAAGAATTGGAATATCGTGCCATGGAAAAACTTCGGATTTTTGAGATGGAAGAACATGCACTAAAGAAAGCGTATCAGCTTTCAGGGGGACAAAAGCAACGTGTAGCCATCGCACGAGCATTAATCAATGATCCATTACTGATCATGGGAGATGAACCAACTGGGAATCTCGACAAAAAAAACTCTGATATCGTTTTCAATAAGTTCAAGGAACTAGCCCAAGAATTTAAGCAAACCATGCTAGTGGTGACCCACGATCAAGAATTCGCCGAGGGTACGGATAGAATTATTGAAATGGAAGATGGCAGGGTCATCAAATCATAAAACCACACAAGCCAAATTAATTATGAAAAAATTAACTCTTTTTATTCTATCAATCGCCTTCAGCGCTTCCACTTTATTAGCGCAAAACCAGTTATCGCAAGAAAGACTGGAGCGCTATGATAATTTTTTAGAATCAGAAATTTCTAATGGGAAGATTCCAGGGGCCGTTGCTTTGATTTACAAAGACGGTGAAAAGGCGTACGAAAAGGCCTTTGGCTTAAGTGATATTGAAGCCAAAACTCCAATGCAAAACGACCAAATTTTTTACATTCAGTCCATGACCAAGCCCATTGCCACTGTAGCATTGATGATGTTATATGAGGAAGGAAAATTTTTCCTGACAGATCCAGTTGAAAATTATATTCCTGAATTCAAAAACCTTCGGGTACTACAAAATCCAGAGGATGGGAAAAATGGAGAAACGGAGCCTGCAAAGCAAAAGATTACTATTGCACAAATTTTAAGTCATACCGCTGGTTTTTCTCACGGATTGGGATCTACACAACAAGAAATCGATGTAAGGGAAGCGCTCTATGCTCAGCCTCATGCAAATATTGAATCTCGGGTAAAGGCGCTTGCCAGTATTCCATTAATCGGGCAACCGGGCGAACAGTGGCACTATTCTGCCTCTCCGGACATAGCGGCAAGGTTAGTAGAAATTTTCTCGGGCCAGCCATTTGATCAATTTTTAAAAGAGAGACTTTTAGACCCTTTGGGTATGAAAGACACAGGCTATAACCTTTCCGATGAACAAGAAAAACGCATGGTCGCCCTACATGGATATTCCAAGGAAGGGAAACTGATCAAAATGCCCAATCAAACCAAAACTTCAGGAAATACGGTTTTTGGAGGTACCCATGGGCTATTTTCCACGGCTCAAGATTACTCCATATTTGCTAGAATGCTTCTCAATGGTGGGGAATGGAATGGGAAACAATACCTCAGCCCTAAAACGATTGAATTGATGACCCAGAATCACATTGAAGGACTTAGCTATAACCCAGGTTATGGCTTTGGCTTAGGTTTTGGACTCATGGTCGATCTGGCTGATGCAGACCTCTTAGGGTCAAAGGGCCAGTATTTTTGGAATGGGGCTTATTGCACCTACTTCTTTATTGATCCTACGGAAAATATGGTATCCTTTCTGATGACTCAAAACAGTCAATACACGAGCTATTATGGTGATAAAATGAGACAAATGGTTTATCAGGCGATCATTGAATAATCAAAAAGAGGCTGTTAAAAAGTAAAGTGTCACATTGAGCGAAGTCGAAATGTAATACTGGGTCCAGGAAATAACCTTCAACTCCGCTCAGGCTGACAAAAAACCGATTTATAAAACAGCCTCTTTTTAGCTTTTTAACCAGTTCTATACAGCCGGTTCTTGCTGACTCAAGCAGTGAAAAGATCCCAAGCCCCAAATGATGTCAGTGCTGTCAATCCCGACTACCCTTCTTCCCGGAAAGCAATCCGTCAGGATATCGAGCGCTTTTTGATCGTTTTTATCCCTAAAAGTTGGAACAACCACCACCTCATTTCCAATATAAAAATTGGCATAAGAGGCTGGTAAACGCTGATCTTCCCAAATCACTGGACTTGGCATGGGAAGCTCTACGATGTTTAGCTGCTTGCCGTTTTCAAGTCGCATTTTCTGAAGAAGCTTGAGATTTTCGGCCAAAATCTCGTGGTTTTCATCGGCTTTGTTTTCCTCTACTACCGTCACCACGGTGTCTTCATTCACAAAGCGCGTGATATCATCAATATGTCCGTCCGTATCATCTCCAATGATGCCATCCCCTACCCATAAAATATTTTGTACTCCATAGTAATCACAGAGGTATTTTTCAATTTGGGCTTGGTTGAGATGAGGATTCCGGTTTTTATTCAGCAAACAAGCCGTAGAGGTCAAAAGGGTTCCTTTGCCGTTGAATTCCACCGAACCTCCTTCCATGACGATTCCCGGCTTGAAGCAAGGTAAATTCAACTCTTCAGCAATTCGAATTGGAATCTGGTTATCCAAATCATAAGGAGGATACTTATCCCCCCAAGCATTGTAGTTCCATTTGACGATGGCTTTTTTTTGTTCGGCTTTCGGATTTATCACAAAGGCAGGACCATGATCCCGACACCAGGCATCATTGGTCGGAAAAAAATGAAAATGGACTTTACTCAAATCCGCTCCGGCCTTTTCCAAATGAGCCAAAGCAAAGGACTTCATGGCTTCATCAGCCACATTGATATTGACTTTTTGTCCTTTGGCCACTTCCTTGATAAACTTGGAATAAGGCTCAAAAATCGTATCAATTTTGCCCGGCCACGACGCTTCCTTGTGAGGCCAAGACAGCCACATTGATTCCTGGGGAGCGAATTCCGCAGGGAAATAATAACCCAGTTCGGCCGGGGTAACTTCCCCACTTTTTGCCAATTCAAATAGGTCTTTCATGGATTAGTCTTCGTCAAGGAAACGCTTGGTAATTGGATCGTAAGAATCAATTCTTCGATCTCTTAAGAAAGGCCAATGCGTACGGTATCGGTCTGAACCTGTCAAATCCAACTCCTCCACATGCACTTCCTCTTCCAAATGAGGCGCTTTATAAACAACTCTTCCAAAAGGGTTGGCAACAAAAGATCCACCCCAGAATTGCATCTCTCCTTCCACTCCTGTTCTATTTACAGAAACCACCGGAATTCCATTGGCAACTGCATGCGAACGTTGAATGGTCTGCCAAGCTCCATATTGCTCCTCATTGGTGAGTTCATCCTGATCCTTGTGCCAGCCGATAGCGGTTGGATAAACCAAAAAGTCCGCACCTTTCAAAGCGGTAATGCGGGCTGCCTCAGGATACCACTGATCCCAACAGATCAAGACTCCTATGTTTCCGAATTTGGTTTTGAATACCTTATATCCCAAATCACCAGGAGTGAAATAAAACTTCTCATAATAACCCGGATCATC
>JABXHZ010000423.1 GCA_013373335.1 Cyclobacteriaceae bacterium
CCGCTTTGGCTAATTCCTTATCAGCTTTAATCAGAGAATCAATGCGTTGTTTTTCGGCTTTCGCCAGCGAATCAGCCAATTTGACTGCAGCTTCGCCTTGTGCTTTTAAGGCAGATACACTATCTGCAGCGGCTAACATTTTGGTTTTTTTAGCACTTGCTACTGAATCTTCTATAAATTCTGCTCGGGCGATATCATAAACCCAATGCCCATTCCCTAAGGACCAATGGACTTTATCTCCATTAGCTTCCCATGCAGGCCATTCTCCTCCGATTTCAGTCAACTGACGGGAAGGGAAGCTGCTGGATTTGGGATCCGCAACGTTAATGCTTGGAGTCTTGCCAACCTGTGGGATGGTCACTACATAAACATTATTATTCACCTGAGCCAAGGCTTTATTCCCTTTTGGGGCCATGAAGATGGTGCTTGCGCTTGCCGGCCTCATCTGTGGCTCTTGTGAAGAGGCTCCTTCCGGCAACATGCAATAGTTGAGGGATCCGGCATTCGAGAAAGGCTTACCCATTACATAGCGGTAATCTTCTAAGGCTTCATGGTCGTGATTCTCGTGCGGATCTAGCACTGAGCCAAATGGGTTGATTCCTGTGATTTTCGCATGGGTTTTTTCATCTGTTCCGTCCCATTGGATACTCAATAAGGTACCTCCAGGGCCATTCAGATAAATCCGTGCTGTATCTTGGGTGAAATGGGCATTTCCTATTCCTCTGGCATCTCGGATTTTTCGAAGTGTCCCTCCTGATTCAGGAATCCAAGCTAAGATCGATTCAGCACCGCTGATTCCCGGTCCTTCTGAATCTTCCATGAGTCGTTTGTCTCCTTTGAATACCACAATTTTTCCGTTTGGACCCCATACAGGCCCCATGTACAAGGCACTTTCCTGAGTTAATCGGCTAAGAGCAGTAGATCTTCCGAAGCTTGCTTTGTATAGATGCCCCCCCTCTTTTTCATCCCAAGTAGCAAACACCAACTGAGTTCCATCAGGACTCCAGGAAGGCATGGCCTCGGTAAAATCGTGATTGCTGACACGCTTAGGTTCGCCGTTCGGGAAGTCCATCACATAAAGTCGGTTCAATACTGTGAAAGCTAACTTTTTCCCATCTGGAGATGGAACAGCGTCACGAATTTGAGTCGCTAATTTGGCGGTGGTGTCCTTGACTTCATAATTGAAATATAATCGTGGACCCATGGCTAATTTTACATCTGCCTCAAAAGGGATCTCTACCGCGGAACTTCCGTCTACAGGGATTCTCCAAATTTTTCCCCCATAAGAGGCGATTACATGCTTGCTATCAGGCGTAAAGGCCATTGCAGGAAGTACACCTTGAGGAGCAATGGATTCCTGTTCGTCTCGTTGAACTGGATAAGCAAGCCATTTTTCCTCACCTGAATTCAAGTCACGAATGACTAATCCTGTTTTGTCGTCCCATCTTGATCCGTAGACTAACCAATTCCCGTCATTTGAAAGGGTGGGTGTAAAGGCTGATCCATAACGAGACGTGATGCTAGTTATTTTTCCGTCTTCCAGATCATAAGTTCCGACTTGATATTGTGGAAGGAGCGCATTGTAGTTCCAAGAGCCGGTACGATGTGAGAAGTATACTTTTTTTCCATCTGGGCTTACAAAAGGATCGATGGTTTTCATAGAGCTTGGATCAGGGTTGAGCTGAATTCCGCCTCCGCCATCCTTGTGGTACATCCAGAGTTTGGTGATTCGTCTGCCTTTAGCGACTACGATGTAGTCTCCGTCCGCTGTCCAATCTGCTCCGGGTACATCCCCGTTTTTATCTTTGGTTACCTGTACGGTATCCTTTTTTACCATATCGATGTACCAAAGATTGTCACTTCCTGCCCGGTCCGAAGTAAAGAGGATTTTCTCTCCATCTGGAGAAAAGCGAGGATGGGTTTCGTAGGCTATACCAGTTGTGATAGGAGTGGCTTTTCCTCCATCAATAGGAATTGTATAAATGTCCCCCATCAAATCAAAAGCAATGGTTTTTCCGTCTGGACTGACATCCAAACTCATCCAAGTCCCTTCTTGGGTAGTGAATTTGATTTCTCGTTCCGGTTTCAAGGGAAGATCCTTGAATTTGGGGTAGTCCAGGGAGTCTTTTTTGCTACTATCTGATAGAGAGAGGGAATATGAATTAGACATTCCAACAGCATCGGTCCCTATGCCTATTCCTACGCCTAATGCCAAAAGCAAGGCTTTTGAGAGTATGTTTTTCATGGGAATTTTGGGTGAATTATTTTCTAAATTATTTCAGAGAGCACCTCTAATACTTTGACAGGTTGAGCTTTATTTTTGAGTTTAAGTTCTCCGATTTCCTGAAAAGAAAACTCGGTCATGACCGAATTGGCATGTTTTTCAAGAATTAAAATTTGGCCTGGATTAGCAGCCGACTGAAGTCGTGCGGCAACATTCACCGCATCTCCGATGACAGTATAGTCTAATCTTTTGAGTGATTTCGAGCCAATATTTCCAGAGACCATTTCTCCTGAATTGATTCCGATGGATACTTCAGGTTTGAATTTGTTGTCTTTTGAAAAAGCCGGCATCGCCTCCATTTTTTTACGAATGGCTAAGGCAGCCCGGATCGCTCGGGCAAAATGGTTTTCTCCCTGGAAAACGGCCATGATGGCATCGCCAATAAATTTATCAATGCTACCATGCTCCTCCATGATTTCCTTAACCATCAAGTCGAAATATTCATTCAGCAAATTGACAACAACATTTGGTTCTTCATTTTCAGAGATTTTGGTGAAAGCTACCAAATCAATGAATGCGACCGAAGCATCGATGACTTCATTCTCCAACAGGCTGCTTTCCAGCTCTTTGTTTCCCATGAAATTTAGGACAGTCTCATCCACATACATCTTGAGAATGTTGTTTTCCCGTAGGGCTTTGAGCGTGGATTTGATCTGATTTCGGTATTGGATGGTTTTGTCAAGTGTGATTTCGAGATCTCTGAAATCCACCGGTTTGGTGATAAAATCGAATGCTCCCAAATTCATAGCAGTCCGGATATTTTCCATATCTCCATAGGCAGAAATGATGACTGTTTTCAACAGGGAGTTTTTCTCCTTCACTTTTGAAAGGAGGGTTAGCCCGTCCATTTCAGGCATATTGATGTCACTAAGGATCAAATCCACGTCGGGATTTTCCTCAATGACCTCCAAGGCTATTCTTCCATTGAGGGCAAATAAAAATTCCAATTCTCCGGCTTTGATCCGCTTTCGAAACTTCTGCTTGATCAGGATTTCCAAATCCGCCTCATCATCAACTACCAAGACTTTAACCATATAGCATGTTATTTTTGGCTTTCAATCAATTTATTCACTTCCACTTTCAGAGACTCAAAATCGATAGGCTTGGTGAAAAATTCCTTTGCACCGGATTGCATGGCTTTCTCATAATTTTGTGAGTCTCCATAAGCTGAGATCATGCTGACCTGTATTTCAGGAAATTGACTTTTGACCTGGTTCAGTAATTCAAGGCCACTCATTCCTGGCATATTGATGTCAGAGAAAACATAGATCACCTTTGGAGGATGCTCTGAATCCAATACTTTCAAGGCTTCTTCCCCCGAAAAAGCAAAAGCCAATTCCAATACTCCGCTTTTTACTTCTTTTCGGAATTTTTGTCGAAAAAGTAGTTCCACATCTTTTTCATCGTCTACAATTAAAATTTTCATGAGTTTGTCGTTTGGGGGATAATAATTTCAAATTCGGTAAATTCTCCGGCTATACTATTGACTTTTAAGTCACCTCCATGCCCGTTAGTGATAATATCATAACTCATGGATAGTCCTAGCCCGGTACCTTTTCCGGTTGGTTTGGTTGTAAAAAAAGGTTGGAAGATTTTAGACTGTATGTCTTTTGGGATACCTTTTCCGTTATCCCGAACAGTAATTTTTACCCCATTGGGGATTTTTTTGGTTTTCACCCATACTGTAGGCATAAAGTCTCTTTGACCTTCTTTTTCCAACTCTTTCTTCTTTTCATCTGCTGCATAAAAGCCATTATTGATCAAATTCAATAAGACTCTACCGATATCACCTGGGACAATATCAATTGGCTCGATACTTTCATCCAGTTCAATTTTAAAATCCGCTGTAAAACTTTTGTCTTTGGCCCGAAGGCCATGGTAAGAGAGGCGGAGATATTCATCTGCCAAAGCATTAATATCTGCTTTTTCTTTCAGTCCGGAACTGCTTCGGCTGTGAAGGAGCATTCCTTTGACAATGGAATCAGCGCGTTTTCCATGGTGGAGGATTTTTTGCAGATTCTCTTTTAAGTCATCAAGAATTTCTTTGGCATCCTCTTGATTTCCTGCTGTCATTTCTACTTGAGCCTCCTCAATCAATTCGGCACTTACCTCGGAGAAATTGTTAACAAAATTGAGCGGGTTTTGGATTTCATGTGCAATCCCCGCTGTCAATTCACCCAGAGAGGCCATTTTTTCGGAATGAATAAGTTGGTTTTGGGCAGATTTCAATTCCTGAAGTGCTTTTTCCAGTTCATTCTTTTTCTGGGTAATTTCCTTGGTCCGTTGTTGAACTTGTTTTTCGAGTTGGGCTTTGAGCGCCTCGGTAACTTTATATTCCTGTTCCTTCTGAAGTACTTTTAACCGTTCCTTTTCTAGGGCTTTTCGTTGTTTGGAATTGTTTATCCACATCACAATTGCCCAGATGATCGCAAAGAAAGTCGCCGTACCAAGGTACACTTCGATAGATTCGAAAAAGGACGGGCTGATGAGTTTCACAATCTCCTCGATGACCATCAAGGCCATGATAGGCATCCAGGCATAAACCATCCCCTTTCTATGCTGCAATTCAGGATTACGAAGGGTGATGTAGACAATCAAAGCTCCCAAACCAAAATTCAGAAAGAGGGCGATTTGGGAAATGAGTGGAATACCTGAATTGGCTAATGCCCAAAGGACAAAAGCCGCTATCATCCCTCCATTAATGATTCGCTTCCATTCTGCGGAAACCTCAATCGGGCCCATCGGACGCCGGAGATAAAACAATAAAATCAACAGGATGACTCCTAGATTCATAGCACTTCGGGTTTTTGGGTTGAGTTTAGAGGTAGGAATATAGTGAAAGTGGTATAAGAATCCGATCCCGTCTTACTTTCTGCTGTCAATTCCCCTTGATAGGATTTGACCGTGTCATAGCTCAGGGATAGCCCGAGACCCGTTCCAAAGCCAGTAGGTTTTGTCGTGAAGAAGGGCTGAAATATTTTCCCAATGATATCCTGAGGAATACCAGTACCGTTATCTGTGATCTTAATTTCTATTCCTTTTTTCGTTCGATGGGTACTGATTACCACCTTTGGAATGTAATTGGGATCATTCGTTTCCTTTGCTTTTTGGTGAACAGCATAAAATGCGTTGTTGCAAATATTAATAAGAATCCGTCCGATTTCTTTCCGAATGACCTCTACTTCAGGAAGATTGGGTTCGAGCTGGGTAATGTAATCGGATTTAAAGTCTGGTTCTTTTGCTCGAACGCCATGGTAACTCAGTCGAAGGCATTCATCTGCCAGCGCATTAATTTCTGTTGGTTCTTTGTTTCCAACACTGGCTTTTGAGTGCTGAAGCATGGCTTTCACAATGGCATCTGCCCTCATACTATGCAGGGAAATTCGATCTAAATTTTCTTGAATTTCCTTAGCAAGGGACTTGGCCTCCTCATAGTCGCCACTTTGAATTTCTTCGTTCATTTCATCCACCAGTTCATGGCTGACTTCAGAAAAGTTCTTGACAAAATTGAGTGGGTTTTGGATTTCATGTGCGATGCCGGCAGTTAGCTCACCCAAAGAAGCCATTTTTTCGGCCTGTATCAATTGGGATTGCGTGGCTTTGAGGTTTTCGTGGGTTTGGTTTAGCTCCTGATAGGCTTTTTCGATTTCTTTCGCATGTGCGAGTTCCCTTTCTTTTGTTTTTTCCCGTTCTGCTTTCAAAAGTCGGTTTCGCTGAAAAAGGTGTAGAGGATAAATCAGGGATAAAAATAAGATTGCATATAGCGTGTATGCCCACCAACTCCGGTACCAAGGAGGAAGAATTGTGAATGAAAAGGTGACTTCATTACTCCAAGCAGAAGGTTGGTCTACACTATTCCCTGCGTAGCGTGCTCGGACCCGAAATGTGTAGTCTCCTTCTTGAATATTACCAAAGGTGGTGGAAGTTCTTCGTAAAATCGGACTCCAATCTGATTCATAACCTTCGAGTAAATGCTGGTATTCAATCAGGTAGGGTTTTGCCAATTCATTGGTGCTGAATTCAATATTGATCTGATTATGCCGATAAGGCAATTCCAAATTTTCCGGAATTGGGATAAATGGGCTAACCCCATCCATTTTTACTCCTTGGAATTTCTCTTTTAATTCTTGCTTTTCACCAGCAGGAAGTCGGCGACCCAAGGTGATTAATTGGTCGGTAATGCTTGAAAATGATTCCGATCCTTCCCCCTCGGCCAATAAATGCCAGGGAATAATTTCTTCGTTTAGTCGGACTTGTTTGATTTCAACTTGGGGTGGAGTGGAATCTGCTTGAATCCGATCTTGGTCCATTCTGACCAATCCGGTTTTTACACTTCCCGTCCCTGCCCAGATCAAACCTTTAGAGTCCAATAACATCCCATTTTGGCCATCTGTAAGGTCTTTTACAGGGAATCCAGTTTCTGAATTGAAAATCTCAAATTTTCTAAGCTTAGGTTCTTCCTCCGGATGGTATTTAAGTCTTGTTATACCTTGATTGGTTCCAAGTGAAATAGCTTTTCCCGGTAAATCCACAATTTGCAAAATGAAGTTATCCGGTAATCCGTCTTCGGTGTTGAAACTTTCAAAAGGATTGGAGAGGATTTCTTCACCGGATGTGATTTTGTTCTGAAATTCTCTTGATAGGATACTCAGGCCATGCGTGGTACCAATCCAGAGATTTTCGGATTCATCCATTTCCAACCGGACTACAGTTGGGTCAATTAATCCTTGATCAATTCCAAAATTAACGAAGCTGGAACCATCATATCGACTAATTCCACCATCCAAGACTCCAAACCAAATAATACCCTCGCTATCCTCCTCAATGCTGGTGATGATCTCGCCTATTAACCCTTGATCTTTGGTGAAATGCTGGAAACTTTTCCCATCAAAACGGCTGACACCATAGTCAGTTCCAATCCAAATATCTCCTGATCTGCTTTCAAAAAGAGAGTAAATCTCATTGGAAAGAAGCCCCTGCTCAATCCCAAAATGAGAAATCTGATTCCCATCCAAAATGCTAAGACCATCTCCGG
>JABXHZ010000315.1 GCA_013373335.1 Cyclobacteriaceae bacterium
ATTGCCGCCAAATACAGATTGTTCTCGTCGAAAGCGATCTTGACACGACTTTGGGCAGCAGCAGCGGAAGTATCGTAAGGGAAATACTGGGTAAAATTAACATTCCACCCTTCTTCTGATGTCCAGATTTTTTCATCCAAAATTCCATCCAGGACAATGGGTTCCTTTACTTTGAAAGCGAAGGCATTGACTTGTTGGGAATAGGTCTCTTGCTTGGTGGCAAACAAAAAGACTATTCCCAGGAATACTAGGCTAATTTGAACTCTCATAGTTAGTTGATCCTACAAAAGTACATTTGTGCCAACCGTTAGAGAGGACAATTTTATGAGTGGTATTTTTTCATTTATTAACCGCTCCAAAAGCGGTCAAAATCAAGCTTCTAGAAGAAGCATTTCTACGAAATTCGCACAAATAAATTCCTTGCCAAATCCCAAGGGCGAGTTTTCCACCAGAAATAGGAATTTGTAGGCTCGAATCAAAAAAACTGGCTTTAATGTGTGCAGGCATATCATCTGGCCCCTCATAAGTGTGGATAAATCGTGGATAATTTTCCGGAATCAATTCATTTACAAAGGTTTGGAAGTCTTTTCTTACGGTTGGGTCCGCATTTTCGTTGATGGTCAAGGCCGCTGAAGTATGTTGAATAAAAACCTGCAAAAATCCGGTTTGAATTTGCCTGATTTCAGGAATTGCTTCTTCAACCAAATCAGTGATTAAGTGGTATCCACTAGGAAAGGATGGGAGCCTAAGTTTTTTCTGGAAGAATTCGGTCATGAAGCAAATTAAAAAAGCTGCCTCAGGAAATGAAACAGCTTTAGAACCCTATTGTGCTTTTATTTTCTAGCAAAAAACAGAATGGGTCCATCACAGGCACTCCAAGAACCGAAAAGCGTCTCTGAATCTTCAAAAACTAAGGTCTCGGACCCTGCCGTGCAGGAGTGAATTAATGGGAAGCCATTTGAACTCTGATGCAATTGATAAGAGCGCTGATCATATTCTAAGAATAAAAACTCTCTTTGATTAACTTGATCCTCTTCAATTTGAAAAGTCCCTGTCAATTCATAAGAGCCCAAGGTTTTTGAAAAATCTCCATTGGAATTGAATCGGTAAGTATATAAGGAATCCGATATTGGATAGAAAGTTGGATTGGGAGCCCAACTGCTTTGATATCCGGTAAAAACCCAGTCCCGATCGAAAATTGGATGAAGGGGATCTGTTTCATCCTGACAAGAAAACATAGCCAAAAGAATAAAGAAGAATGTAAATACTTTTTTCATGCTTTTTAAATAAGAATATAATGGTTAACGCTTACCTAACGGAATACCCATAAAATTCGCTACCGCTATTTTTAAATTTGTCCTACTTTATTTGACAAGGTTCCTATTCCGGAAATAGTGATTTTGATATGATCGCCCACTTGAAGAGTGAAATCATCCGGTACAATCCCAGTACCTGTCATTAAAAAACATCCATTAGGAAAGCTATTCGCTCTAAACAGCCAATCAGCCAATTCCTGTGGTTTACGTTTTAATTGTGTCAAATTGGTTTTTTCGGAAGCTACAAGTCTTCCTTCTCGTTCAATCTCAAGTTCAATGGAGGTAGATTGATCCAATTCATTTTGGATCAATAGGCAAGGGCCAAGGGATGCACATCCTTGATAAACCTTTGCCTGGGGCAAATAGAGGGGGTTTTCGCCTTCAATACTCCGGCTACTCATATCATTTCCGACGGTATATCCCTGAATTTTTCCGGAAGGGGAAATCAATAGCGTCAATTCTGGTTCAGGAACATCCCAGCTGGAATCTTTGCGGATGTTTACCTCACCGCCTGGGTGGGAAACTCTAGAGGCAGTAGCTTTGAAAAATAATTCTGGTCGTTCAGCTGCATAAACTTTATCATAAAAATCAGCACCTCCAGCGTCTTTCGATTCTTCCATTCTAGCTGTTCGACTTCGATAATAGGTCACTCCAGCAGCCCAAATTTCCTGATCACCCATGGGAGCAAGCAACCCTGCCTCTTGGATTTCCCTAGCCTGGTCTGAGGAAATTTTTTCCCAGGTTTTTATTTCTGACTGAAGAAAATCCTGAAGATTTTCCCTTCCCAACAAAAGATTCCAATCATAGTCAGGACCCAAATAATTCTGGTTGGAATCACATACTAGCGTTCCCTGAGAGGTTTTATAGAGTTTCATAGTTCGAACAGAAGGTTTACATTACATCAAATGAAGTAAGATTAAGCCCAAAATAGCAGGAAAAGCTTGGACCCAAAAGATCTTTTTACTGACGGTAGCCGCACCGACGATTCCCGCAATCGCTACACAGGCAAGAAAAAAGTGAGCAATAGGCCCAGAAATACTCGGATTGTTTGACCAAAGGGACCAAATTAACCCAGCTGCCAAAAATCCATTGTATAACCCTTGATTCAATGCCAGAGACTTGGTTGTTTCAAAAAACTCCTTCTTTCCTCCAAAAATTTTCCGCCCCAAGGTAGTCCAAGCCACACTTTCCATCCAGAAAAAAAAGAGATGGAGAAAGGCGATTGATCCAATAAGTATATTCAATATGACTTCCATAACAAGTTTTTGATTTGTAGGAAGTTAGATAATTCTAGAGAAGTTAGAAACAGGCTTTTCCAAAAAAAGCCCCAATTTTAAGCCTGCGAATCTAGAAGCTATGAGCAAGGCAAACATACATCCGGAATTTCAGAAGGGAATGAACCTTTTATTGGGAAAGGTGGAATACCAGGAGTTTGAACTTGCATTGGAAGAAGAGTCTCCCACTACCATCCGCTTAAACCCCTATAAAATTGAAGAAAGTCCCTATGAGGGAAAACCTATCCCTTGGGCTCCTCTTGGGTATTCCTTGGAAAAACGGCCCGCATTTACATTAGATCCCCTTTTTCATGCTGGGGCTTACTATGTTCAGGAATCTTCGTCCATGTTTATTTCAGAAGTACTTCTTCAACTTCAAGTTCCAAAGGGAATCTTTTTGGATTTGGCGGCGGCGCCGGGTGGGAAGTCAACGCTTCTATCCACCTATCTTGGACACGAAGGCCTTTTGGTGGCCAATGAAGTTATTCAAAGCAGAAATACGATTTTAAAAGAGAACTTGATCAAATGGGGATTGGGAAATTCCGTCATCACCAATAATGATCCTGCTCATTTTCAAGATTTGGAGGGCTTTTTTGATTTGGTACTAATCGATGCGCCTTGTTCGGGGGAAGGAATGTTTCGAAAAGACCCGGAAGCAAGGAAAGAATGGAGCCCCGATCATGTACGGCTTTGTGCAGGCAGACAGCAGCGGATTTTGGATCAAGCTGGAGGCCTAGTAAAAGGAGGGGGTTACCTTATTTACAGCACCTGTACCTTCAACCATCAGGAAAACGAAGAAATGATCCGCTTTTTAACTTCTGAGTTTGCCTATGAACCTGTCCGAATCAACTTAGATCCTGCTTGGCAAATCGAAGAGTCAAGCATCGAAAGCGAGGAGGGCACTTTTTTTGGCTACCGATTTTATCCACATCGGGTAATGGGTGAGGGCTTTTTCATTTCCATATTGAAGCGACCGGATGATGCCTATTGCCAAGAACCGAAAAAGAAAAAGGATTTTAAGCATCAATTTTTAAAGCTAGTGGATGAAAAGGCCTGTCAAACATTGGATGAAGAATTGGGATTTGAAAACAGCCAATTTTACCTACTGAATGATTCCTATTTTCGATTTCCGCAAATGTGGAAAACTCATTTTGAACAAATTCTTCAAAGCTTGAATATCCGGTATTTTGGCATCGAAATCGGTAAAAAACAGAAAAATGAGTGGATTCCATCCCATGATTGGGCTGTTTCCATTTTTCCAAAAAAAGGATTTTCCACACAAGAGGTTTCCCGGGAAGAAGCTTTAGAGTTCTTGAGGAAAAATGACCAAGAACTAAATTTTGAAAAATTGGGATGGATCTTATTGACCTACCAAAACCTAGCCTTGGGATGGGTAAAAAACTTGGGCAACCGAGTCAATAACTACTATCCCAAAGATTGGCGAATTAGAAATCTCTAATCATCCTTCAATGATGCGATTTTTTACAGCTTTTTGAACCGCCTCCATTTTATTATGAACCTGGAGTTTACTGTAAATATTTTCTATATGTTTTCGAACGGTTTTGGGTGAGATAAATAGGTTTTCCCCAATTTGATTATAGTTGAGACCTTTTGCAGTTTGCTCCAAAATTTCAATTTCTCGTTTAGTAAGGGATATGTCCTCTTTGGGCTCTTCAAATTGAGGGGGATTACGTAAAAGCTTGAGTGTTTTCAAAGCAATACTTGGCGTCATTGCAGCCCCGCCATCCAAGGTATCCAATATCCCTTGATGCAATTCCGGGGGGGAAACCTCCTTTAGAAAATACCCGCTTGCACCTGCCTGAATCGCTTTGAAAATGTGCTCATCATTATCAAAAACCGTAAGCATGATTGTTTTGATTTGTGGATAACGCTGAGTCACTTCGGACACAGCCGCGATACCATTCATTTTCGGCATTTCGATATCCATCAAAATCAAGTGAATATTGGAGTCTTCTTCCAGTTTTTTCAATAATTCTTCTCCATTGGAAGCATGAAATTTTACCTCCAAATCCGGGAAAAAGGAGATTTTTTCTATAACTGCCTTTAGCAAAAATGAATTGTCCTCAGCGATTGCAAGCTTAATTGCCATACTTTTCCTCTTTTAAAAAACATGTACACAAGTTCCCATTGATTTTTGGGATTCGATCTCAATCGTCCGCCCAATCCGTTCGGCACGGACCTTCATATTGCCTAATCCGTTTCCGTTATTTGGGCCGGAGTTTATCCCTTTTCCATTATCCTCTACCTTCAAAGAGAGATGGCTATTTACTGGATTCAATGAAACTTTAATTTCAGTAGCATCTGCATGCTTGATGGCATTTTGGATCGCCTCTTGAGCTATTCGGTAGTAGTTGATCCCTTCCAGAGAATTCAATTGAAAACTTTGATCCAATTTATCCGCTAATTCTAGCCGAAAATCAATAGCAGGACATGCATTTTTGGCCTTTTCCAGCAAGCCTGCCAACCTTCCTTGGAGATCTTCTACCGTAATGCTATCCTTATTCATCGCCCAAATGGTGTCACGAAGTTCATTTATTGTTTCAACCGTGAATTCCGAAATCTGATCCAGCTTTTTCGCCAGAACATCTTTAGGCAGGTCCAAAAACTTCAAATTGTTTAAGCTAGAAATAATAAAAGTCAGTTGTGCACCGATATTATCATGAAGATCCGAAGAAATCCGTTGCCTTTGCTCCTGAAGGCGTTTCTGAGTTTGTTGCTCAGCAAAAATCTTTTGAAGCTTTGCCTCCTGTTCAAGATGCCAGTTTTTATTTTTTTGTCTGTAATAAATGAAAAAGCCAAGCCCCAAGCTGATCAATAATACAATGAGCAAGAGTAGCAATTGATTATTTCGGTTTTTCACAAGAAGCTCATTTTCGGCTAATTGAGCTCTTGATTCTGCGAGTTGGCGTTCTTTTTCTGAAACCTCATAGCGAGTCTCAAGCTCACCCATCATTCGGACGCGGTCTTCTTTGAAAATCGTGTCTTTCAAGGCAGCATATTGCTCCAGGTAATCCATCGCCTGAACCAATTCCCCTTTTTTCTTTTGAAAACGAAATTGGTCATAAAGGTAATCCCGAAGCTTTTCTCTGGAATCGCTGAGTTGGACATAATGATAGGCTGAATCCATCATTTCCTCAGCTTCGCTGTATCGGTCCAAATTATACGCAATGGTTGCAAGGTTGGTAAAATTGGTAGCTAACTTGTAACTATCCATACTTCGATAATTGTATTTGAGTGAAATTTCCACCCATTTCTTAGCTTCCGCGTATCTGCCTTGCTTAAGTAGCGTATTTCCTATGTTGTTAAAGGTATTGGTAAATGCAGAACTGTCCAGTTCGGAAAGGAATTCTAAATTCTTGTAGTGGTAAAAAAGAGCGGAATCGGGCATATCCCAATCATCAAAATTGATAGCAATGGCATTAATTGCAAACATTTTGGTTCGGGTATCAGAATTCGGAAAAGCCTCCAAAACTTCATACCCTCTTTTGGAATATTCGACTCCCTTCTCATATTGCTCCATATCGTGATACACGATACCCAAATCAGCCAAAGAATATCCCATTCGGCTCGAATCATTGGTAGCCAATGCTTTCTCATAGGCAGTCTGTCCATAAAACATGGCTTTTTCCCAATTACCCAAAATAGATTCGAGATAGGTTAGGTTATTGTAAGTAGAAACTAAGTAGGTTGGATTTTCCTCCAAAGAAAAATAAGAAAGGCTTTTCTGAAGAGTCTCTACAGCTTGACTAGGATTATTATTCATATTTTGAAACCTAGACAAATAATAAAAGTAGATACCCGAATCGAATTTGGTTCTTACTTTGGATTGAAGTTCCTCAAAAAGAATGGCCGTAGAATCCCTTTTCTGAAGGGCGGAAAGAAACTCATCCTCCAAGTTTTGCGAGAAGGATTGAAAGGCAAGAAGAATATAAATGAAAACAAAAAATAAAGATTTGCTCATTTTAAAATCACCCACTATAATTCAGCAATTAAATATAAAAAAATGGCCTTGAGAGCAAAATCCCCAAGGCCATTTCTTTGAATTTCAATACTTTTCTAGCCATAGATCTCTTCCAAAATCTGAGCTAAGCGTACACTGGCAGCGATCATTCGCTCTTCAGCAATTTTGAAATTATGATACATGTAGACATAGCTGATTCGGCGATTTTCGGGTAAATCATAAACTGCCCCCCGTAAATTGACCGCTTCTGTTAGCCAATCCTGCATCGTAGCTGATCGGTATTTTTGCTGAAGTTCGGGAGTAATCCTTCGGAAAAGTTCATCTCCCATTTCGGTATAACTCATTCCCTGTCGGTCAATCATGCCACTATCCCAAAGGGCATGTAGATTCGTAGGTTGTCCGAAAAACTCAATTTTCACATCATTTCCACCGCGGTCCTCTCCCGTACCGACATGTAAAGGTTGATGAATATCTTCGACCATATGGATGAGCATTTTCAGCTTTTCAGATTCCTCTTTTTCTGAAAGTCCCCCAGCCATCAATTCATTTTTCAAACGGATGATGGCCTCATAGGCATCCCCGGTTTTTTCTTGAAGGGAGGGATCATATTCCCCGTTTTTACTGGTCAAATAATGCCAGGTTGTCGCATAATCATAGGCTCGATCAGAGCGTATTTCGTCCATCCAAGTTCCACTTCTCCCCAAAGACATGGGATATAGTACCTTTTCCACTTTTTTTAGGACAGAATTTTTCATCTGACGTTCGGCCATGTAGCCGATCAGGTAATGGCCCAGTTGACCCCAGGCAAATGCCTGAGCGCTAAGCAACATCAAAAAAAGAGCTAGCGTAAACTGTCTAAATACTTTCATAAATGCATGATTGAAATACGAAATTAGCTGAGATTTATATAGAGCCGGTTATCTTTTTATTAAGCTTTTTGTAATTCTGACACAGCCAACCAGGCCATCAAACCTGCTCCAATTTCCAGTGCATCTTCTTCGATATCAAAGGTCGGGGTATGAACGCCTGAAACAATTCCCCTAGCTTCATTTCGGGTTCCAAGACGGTAAAAACACCCACTGATTTCCTGGGAATAATAGGCAAAGTCTTCAGCAGCCATCCAAATATCCAGATCAATTACATTTTCCTCTCCTAGGTATTCTTTTGCTGCATCAGTTGCTCTAGCAGTCAACTCCGGATCATTTTGCAAGAAGGGATAGCCTTTTCGAATCTCGAAATCCAATTTCCCGCCCATTCCTTCTACCAAACCATGCGCAATCTGTTGCATTTTTTGGTGAGCAGCAGCTCTCCAATCTTCATTGAGCGTTCGGAAAGTGCCTTGAATTTTTACTTCATTGGGAATCACATTCGTAGCTCCCAAAGCCTCCAAGCGACCAAAGGAAAGAACAGAAGGAATCTTTGGATTTGCAGCACGGCTTACCACCTGCTGTAAAGCCACAATCAGATGGGAGGCGATCAATACCGGGTCAATCAAGGTTTCGGGCATCGCACCGTGTCCCCCTTTTCCCTTGACTGTCAAGTACAATTCATCAGCGCTTGCCATGTAAATGCCTTGCCGAAAACCTACTTTACCTGCAGGAATAAATGGCATGACGTGTTGGCCGATAATTCCTGAAGGTCTTGGATTTTCTAAAACCCCATCCCGAATCATAAAAGATGCTCCTCCAGGTGCAACCTCCTCGCCTGGCTGGAAAAGAAGCTTGATCGTTCCTTCAAATTGATCCTTCACCTCGTGTAAGATCTTGGCAGCCCCCAACAAAGAGGCAGTATGCGCATCATGCCCACAAGCATGCATAACACCCGGGTTTTGGGATTTATAGGGAACTTCATTTGCCTCCACGATGGGAAGGGCGTCCATATCGGCTCGAAGAGCAATAATTTTTTTAGAAGGGTTTTTTCCTTCAATCAGCGCTGTCCAGCCAGTATCTGCTTTGGATTCAAGCTTTTCAATTCCAATTTCTTTAAGCTTTTCCTTAACAAATTGGGCCGTTTGAAACTCTTTGTAGGAAAGCTCCGGATGGGCATGAAGGTGCCTTCGATTGGCAATTACTTCTTCTTTATAGGTTTTTGCCAGGGATTTAATTTTCTCCTTCAGCATTGTCTGTTTGGCTTGGTAAGGTAAAGTCTTTGCGCTGGATTCTATCTCTGATTATTCTTGCTGATGGAAATACTGTCTTGATATCGTAGAGTACTTTCAAAGCTTCCACTTTATACCCATATCTCCCTACTTTAAGTAAATAGCGGGGCTGTTCATATTGCATTTCCGCTTTAATTTCTGGAAATGCCTCAGCAAGTTCTTCTTGAGTCTGGAATGCTTCCTCTCGGTTAAGTCCTGAATAAACAAGTACCCTAAATCCATTAAAATACGGCTCAGAGGTATTTTTTTCATATTGGACCCGTGCTAACGCATCCAATTGAGAATCAATTGCTCGTGCAGATTCTTCAGGTTGGATTGCAGGAAGGCTCTCCAATTGCTGCTCATAATCTGGGTAATCCGGTAAGCTAGCAGACAAATCCTCCTGATATCCGGCAAAACTCTCAGGTCCACTTACAATACTTTGGCCTGATTTACAGGAAATTAAGAAAACGATGATACCGAAAACCCAGCTTTTGCGCATGGCTATTTATTCAATGATTACACACTTACCTTCCTGAATATCCTGCTCGACACTTTTGAATTTAACATCCTTCTTGGTCGTTCCGTCATTGTACTGAACCGATATCCGATCATTTCTTCCATAGGATTTTTCAGATTTTCGAGGAGCCACTACTTGCGGAGCAGGTCTTCCAGCTGAAGCAGCTGCTGAAGCGGCACGATTTGCCCCAGGATTCAGCGTACTTCCAGCTTCCTCCTTGGAGGCATGTACTTTGGGCTCAGGGGACCGTTGAGATTGAGCTTGCTGAACTTGAGCCGGATCTTGTTTCGGTAATTCCGCTCTAGTTAAGAACGAAATCATATCTTCATTCAACTTTCCGATGAAGCGTTTGAACATTTCGAAGGCCTCAAATTTGTAGATCAAAAGTGGGTCCTTTTGCTCGTAAACAGCATTTTGTACAGACTGCTTCAAATCGTCCATATCTCGAAGGTGCTCCTTCCAGTTTTGATCAATAATGGCCAAGGTCACGCTTTTCTCCAAGGATCGGACTAGTTCCCTACCCTCTGAAGCAAGCATTTTCTCCAAATTGACTACAACACCTATTTGCTTGATGCCATCGGAAATTGGCACCATAATATCCTTCACAGTAGCTCCCCGTTCATCCTGCACTCGTTGAAGAACCGGAAGTGCTGTTTGTATGATTCGCTGATTTTTCTCCTGATAGTTTTTGAAGGCAGCCTCATACAACTCTTGTGTTAATCGAGTCGCATCCTTGGACTTCAAGTCATTTTCAGAAATTTGGTAATCCAATCCCAAAGAGGTGAAAATATTCATTCGGAGGTTTTCTGAATCTTCAGTGGATTTGGCCACATCGATGATGCTTTCAGCTACATCATACATGATGTTCAAAATATCCAACTCCAATCGCTCTCCTTTCAAAGCATTTCGACGACGACGGTAAACCACTTCCCGCTGGGAGTTCATAACATCATCGTATTCGAGGAGACGCTTTCGTGTTCCGAAGTTATTTTCCTCAACTTTCTTCTGAGCACGCTCGATGGACTTGGTAATCATGCTGTGCTGAATCACTTCTCCTTCTTCCAAGCCCATTCTGTCCATTAATTTGGCAATACGATCAGAGCCAAACAATCGCATTAAGGAGTCTTCTAAGGAAACAAAAAACTGAGATGAACCCACATCTCCTTGACGGCCGGATCGACCACGAAGCTGACGGTCTACGCGTCTAGACTCATGGCGCTCTGTACCGATAATTGCCAATCCACCAGCGGCTCTGGATTCCGGAGTCAGCTTGATATCAGTACCCCGACCCGCCATGTTGGTGGCAATGGTAACGGTTCCTGGCTTACCAGCTTCCGCCACTACTTCCGCTTCACGGGCATGTTGTTTGGCGTTCAATACCTGATGAGGTATTTTCTTCAAGGTGAGCATTCTGCTCAATACTTCTGAAATTTCAACAGATGTAGTACCCACCAAGACTGGTCTGCCTTGTGCTACCAACTCATTGATCTCATCAACTACCGCATTGAACTTTTCCCGAACAGTTTTAAAGACCTTATCTTCTTTGTCTTGACGCAGAATAGGTTTATTGGTAGGGATTACCACTACATCAAGTTTGTAGATTTCCCAAAATTCGCCCGCTTCTGTTTCCGCTGTACCGGTCATACCAGCCAGCTTGTGGTACATACGGAAGTAATTTTGGAGGGTAATCGTGGCATATGTTTGGGTGGCGTCCTCCACCTTTACATTTTCCTTTGCTTCAATCGCTTGATGCAAGCCATCCGAATAGCGACGTCCTTCCATTACCCGGCCTGTCTGCTCATCTACGATCTTAACTTTTCCATCAACAATGATGTACTCTGTATCACGCTCAAACATACAATAGGCCTTCAAAAGCTGATTGACCGTGTGAATTCGTTGAGCTTTAACGCTGTAATCTTTGATGACTTCCTCTTTTCGGATCAGTTTTTCCTTATCCTCCAAGGATTCGTCTTTTTCAAGTTCGGCGATGACCATACCTATGTCCGGCAGGATGAAGAAACTTGGGTCTTCATTTTTAGACGTCAAGGTTTCAATGCCTCGATCGGTAAGGTCTACTACATTGCTCTTTTCATCAATGGTAAAAAGTAGTGGCTCATCTGCTTCCGGCATATTCCGTTTATTGTCCTGCAGGTAGTAGTTTTCAGTCTTTTGCAAGATTACCCTGATACCTGGTTCGGAAAGATATTTAATCAATGGCTTGTACTTTGGCATTCCCCGATAAGCTCGGAAAAGTGCCAATCCACCATCTTTTTCATTTCCTTCTGCAATTTGCCGCTTAGCGGTACTCAAAAAACCCTGAATCAATTTTCGCTGCTCATCCACAAGGGTAGCAACGCGGGGTTTCATTTGGTCAAACTCATGGACATCCCCACGTGGGACGGGGCCTGAGATAATAAGTGGTGTTCTGGCATCATCAATCAAGACAGAATCGACCTCATCAACCATTGCAAAGTGATGCTTACCCTGAACCAAGTCAGATGCATCCCTAGCCATATTGTCCCGGAGATAATCGAAACCAAATTCATTATTGGTTCCATAGACAATGTCACATTGGTATGCCTTTTTTCTTCCTAATGAATTGGGCTGGTATTTATCAATACAATCCACAGAAAGTCCATGGAATTCAAAAAGTGGTGCATTCCATTCTGAGTCTCTTCTGGCCAAATAATCATTGACCGTTACTAAATGAACGCCTCTACCTGCCAATGCATTGAGGTATGCAGGAAGGGTAGAAACCAGAGTTTTACCTTCACCCGTGGCCATCTCGGCAATTTTCCCTTGATGCAAAACCATCCCTCCGATCAACTGCACGTCATAGTGGACCATATCCCAAATGACCTCAGTCCCTGCAGCTTCCCATCGATTATGCCAGACGGCTTGTTCCCCGTCGATTTCTACATTCGGCTTCACAGCAGCAAGTTCCTTATCCCGTAAGGTCGCGTTGACAATTAGCTTTCCGTTCTCTTTAAACCTTCGGGCTGTTTCTTTGACTACAGCAAATGCCTGTGGCATTACCTGGTCAAGAACTTCCTCCAAGGCTTTGTCCCGGTTTTTTTCAATTTCCTCGATTTGAGAAAAAATCTGGTCCTTTTGATGGATGGCATCAGCAGGCAAAGATTCCACTTCTGCCCGAAGGGATTCGATTTTTTCATCGAAATCTTTTAGGTATTCATTGACCTTGGATTTGATTTCTGAAGTTTGAGCTCGAAGCTCTTCATCACTCAGCTTCGCTAGACCTTCAAAAATTTGATTAATCTCCTTAACCCTTGGAAGTAATTCCTTTATATCTCGATCGGACTTTGTGCCGAAAACTTTTGCTATTCCTTTTGCAATTAAATCTAACATCTCTCTTTACTTATGCGACTTGCGGGCCTAAAATTAAGCCCTTTTTATTAGAATTGATAATTGTCTCTTTGAGCTACAAAGACAATGATTTGGGCTTTAAATTTTGATTTTTCCTTGGAAAACCTGTTCGGCAGGGCCAATCAGCCAGATATTGTCAAAACCACCTTCGGCACTTTTTTCAAACCGAACGGATAAGTTTCCTCCTAAGGTTTGGATTTTGACCTCTGCACTTTCTTTTTCTTGAGCAAAAGCCAATGCTGCTGCTGTTACTCCTGTGCCACAGGAAAGCGTTTCATTTTCCACGCCTCGCTCATAGGTACGCACAAAAATCTCACGATCGGAAATCGCCTTCACGAAATTCACATTGGTACCAGATGGAGCATAGTCTGCTGCATATCTGATTTTTTCGCCTTCTTCATAAACAGGGTAATCCTCAATTTCCGCAACAAAACGGATATGGTGAGGAGAACCAGTATTCACAAAGCAGTCCATCCCTTTTGCTTGGATTCCGGCTACATTTCCCATTTTTAATTCAACCACATCTTCTTTGAGAACTGCATCATGGGCTCCATCGATAGCCAAAAAATGAGTTTCATTTTGGACTATCCCTAAAAATCCGGCAAAAGCGACAGCACAGCGGGCACCGTTGCCGCACATACTTTGACTTCCATCTGCATTGAAATACACCATTTCAAAATCATAATCGGGATGATTTCTTAGAACGATCAATCCATCAGATCCAATTCCAAATTTGCGGTCACAAAGCTGCTTGACCCAAGAAATATCAGCCAGATCGAGCTTTTCTTCCCGGTCATCGATCATGACAAAGTCATTTCCGGTGCCTTGGTATTTATAAAATTGAATATTCATCGCTTTTGAATTCTTTTGCCTGTGGCTCAAAAACTTCTCCAAGAGAGCCTTAGCCTAATAAACTTTAACATCTTGTCACAGTTTCAGACTATATGTCCGATTCGGATTCTAATTTCGACAGATAATCCTTAATTTCAGCAACTCAATTGCGTGATCAAACAAGAAAACTATTCCTTATGGAAAATCTAAATTTCAACTTATCAAGAAGAGCATTTTTGTCAAATAGCAGCAAAGCGGGTCTAGCTTTGAGTTTGGGGGGAACTGCCATTCTGAGCGCATGTTCCGGCGAGGCAAAAGGAGACTCTCAAGCGATATTGGCAACCAGTTTCACTCAAACTCCGCTAAGTTTCGACTTCTCTGCCTTAGAGCCACATATTGATGCCATGACTATGGAAATCCACTATACCAAACATGCTGCTGGATATGCGAGAAACCTCGAAGCGGCAATTGGTGAAGAAAATGTAGATACCAATAAACCGCTAGAGGATGTTTTGGCTAATATTTCAAAGTATTCAACCAAAATGAGAAACAATGGAGGAGGTCATTACAACCATGAGTTGTTTTGGAAAGTGATGACTCCTGATGCAGGAGAGAGACCGGAGGGAGCCCTTTCAGATGCAATCAATGACTCTTTTGGAAGTTTTGAGGCATTTGCTGAACAATTTGAAACTGCTGCAAAAACACGTTTTGGCTCAGGATGGGCTTGGCTCGTAGTGGGAGATGATAAAAAATTAGCGGTGGGCTCTACTCCTAATCAAGATAATCCATTGATGGATATTTCTGATTTTAAAGGAACTCCACTTTTGGGTCTTGATGTATGGGAGCACGCCTATTATCTCCACTATCAAAACCGCCGTGCAGACTATGTTTCTGCTTTTTGGAATATCGTTAATTGGAAAACAGTAGCAGAGCGATTTGCTGCGGCATCTATGTAAACCTATCGATATTTCGAGGTAAAAAAGGCCGGAATTTCCGGTCTTTTTTGTTTAATTCGATTTTCAAAAAGAATACTAAATCCATGCAAGATCCTAAATCACTCACTTCTGTTGCTTTGTTTCATGAGACTTTTAAACATCCTGTATTGAAGGAGCCCACTATTCCTTCTGATACTCGATGTAATCTTCGGGTTTCTCTTTTATCTGAAGAACTGAGAGAACTGGAGGAAGCGATTGAGAATAAGGACATCGTGGAAATAGCCGATGCACTTTGTGATTTACAATATGTATTATCAGGCGCAATTCTAGAATTTGGTTTGGGTGAAAAGTTCAAGGCCCTTTTTGATGAAGTTCAGCGCTCAAACATGAGCAAAGCTTGTAAGACCGAAGAAGAAGCCAAGGCTACGGTAGCTCATTATGAAGCAAAGGGGACTCCTTGTTTTTATGAAAAAGAGGGAGATTTGTTTCTGGTCTTTCGAGAAGGGGATCATAAGACCTTAAAATCTGTCAACTATTCACCGGCAGACCTTAAAGGCATTATTGAAAAATAATTTCTACCAACCTAAAAATCTCAAGCTCCTAATTGGAGCTTTTTTTAAAAGAAAAAGCCCCGACTCCGAAAACTTTCGGAGTGAGGCTTCTGTACCAGGAGCGGGACTTGAACCCGCACGTCCAAATGGACACAAGATTTTAAGTCTTGCGTGTCTACCAATTCCACC
>JABXHZ010000200.1 GCA_013373335.1 Cyclobacteriaceae bacterium
GAGACCGAGTATGTGGTGACACAGGACGATGTGGATGCGGGCGAGATTGTGAACGTGGCTTCTGTGACCGGCTTTGCCGGCGAGGTTGAGGTTTCCGACGAGGCCGAGGCTTTGGTTGAGGCAGAGCAGAACGCGGACATTGAGATCGTGATCACCGACAACGACGCTGACATTGACGAAGAGGGCGAGGAGATCGACTACACGATTACGGTGACCAACACGGGTAACGTGACTTTGGAGAACGTGACGATTGTGGATTCCCAGACCGGTTTGGTAATCAACGTGGGTACGTTGAAGCCTGGCGAGAGCAAGTCGGTAGACACATCTTATCCTGTAGATCAGGACGACGTGGACACCGGCAGCGTGACCAACGAGGCGACGGCTACCGGTGAGAGCCCAAGTGCGGGTGACGACGATCCTACGGATACCGATCAGGTGACCACGCCGATCACGCAGATTGCTGCGATTGACCTGACCAAGAGCGCTGATAAGGAAAGCGTTTCCGAAGTCGGTGAGGTAGTGACCTACACCTTGACGGTGACCAATACGGGCAACATTACTAAGACAGAGGTAACGGTCGTTGATCCACTGACCAAGTACACGAAACTTATCAAGACATTGGATCCAGGGGAGTCCGTGGTGTTGACCACTGAATATGTGGTGACGCAGCAGGATTTGGACAACGGAGAGATCATCAACGTGGCGACCGTTAAAGGTATTGCTGCAGATGATTCAGAGGTTGAGGACGAGGCATCCGAATCCGTGATTGCCGATCAGACCGCGACCATCGAGATCGTGAAGACTGCGGACCGTGAGGATGTTCAGGGCATCGGTGAGGTAGTGACCTACACCTTGACGGTGACCAATACGGGCAACGTGACGCTGACCGATGTGACGGTAACGGATCCGCTGACCGGTCTGGATGTGAACGTGGGCACGTTGAGCCCTGGACAGACCGAGGTGATCGAGACGACCTATACAGTTGCTGCTGGCGACTTGGAGAACGGCATCACCAACGTGGCGGTTGTGACCGCGACTACGCCTGACGATGAGCAGATCGGAGACGAGGACAGCATCACCATCGGTGTGAGTCCGAGGGAGATCATCGCCAACGACGACGACTTCGGAACTTACTTTGTGAGCTACGGCGGACGTTTGGGCAACATTTTGGACAACGACTTGCTGGACGGCCAGCGACCTGATCCGGACGACGTGGACTTCGAGTTCACCGAGTTGGACGGAGTGATCGGTCTGTTGATCGACGACAGCGGTGAGCTGAGCCTGATTCCTGCGGTGAACGAGCAGGGCGAGTACACGCTACGTTATGTGTTGCGTGAGACTGTCTTCCCTGACAATAATGACGATGCCTTGGTTGTGTTTAGACTACAAAATGACAATGTGAATCTGAGCGTGACCAAGGAGGCCTTGCTTGACGAGGTGTTCGAGGGTGACGAGTTTGAATACGAGATTGTGCTGAGCAACATCGGCGGCTTTGCGGCCCGCAATGTGGTGATCACGGACAATTTGCCGAACGGGGTGACTTACATCAGCAACAGCATTGTGAGCAACAGTGCGAATGTGGAAGTGGGCACGACTGTTGACGGAAGCCGAATCGTGTGGACGATACCGTTCTTCCCGGCTGATGCGGTGATTACCTTCCGGGTGAAGGTGAAGGCCGGTGCTGCGGGTACTGTGACCAACACGGTGGTTGTTGGCGCGGATGAAGAAGACACAGACGAGGGTGACAACCAGGCCAGCGATGTGACGGTGATCCAGCCGTTCCACATACCGAACGTGATCACGCCGAACAACGACGGGCTGAACGACACCTTTGAGATCCAGGGCCTTGGCAAGTTTGTATCGAATGAGATCACTATCTTTAACCGGTACGGGGACCATGTTCTTGAGGCGGAGAACTACCGCAACGACTGGGATGCACCGGGTCAGGTAGCGGGTACATACTTCTACGTGCTGGTTGCGACCGATTCAAGCGGCAGGGAGCATGTGTTCAAGGGATGGATTCAGGTAATTAAGGAAGATTAATCACGAGCGTTATGAAAAATACTTTTAAAATCTTTGGTATAAGCCTTCTGGTGGTCTTGTTGGCCACCGGGGGGACTTTTGGGCAGCAGCTTCCTCAGTTCAGCCAGTATATATTCAACGGGCTGCACGTCAACCCCGCGTATGCGGGATATAAGGGAGAGCCCTACATCCAGTCTACGTACCGGACCCAGTGGATCCGGTTCCCGGGAAGTCCGGAGACCTTCACGGTGACGGCCGACCTGAGTGCGAACGAGGGGACGATGGGCTTCGGTTTTTCGATCCTGTCGGACAACATCGGTCCCACACGGACCAACTCGGCGCTCCTGACCTATGCCTACCGGATCCAGACGGGTACGAACAGCTACCTGGGATTGGGAGTGAGTGCGGGACTGTCGGAATATGCGATCGACGGGTCGATGCTTGATCCGAACGATTTTCCGGATCCGGAGATTCCGGACGGCCGGGTGAACATGTTCACGCCGAACCTGAACTCGGGGATTTTCTTCCACAGCAAGCGGTTCTATGCGGGGATCAGTGCCTACAACATGATCGGCAAGAAGTCGCTGGAGAAGGAGGATGTGGCACTTGCGTACCACGACTTCCACTACTATTTGACGGCCGGAGCGCTGTTTGATCTGGGCAACACGGTGAAGTTCAAGCCGAGCTTTTTGATCAAGGAGGTGAAGGGTGCACCGACCAGCTACGACCTGAACGCGATGTTCCTGTTCGGGGAGCGGATCTGGGTCGGGGGTTCGTACCGTTCGAACATGAAGATATGGAACGACAATCTTCCGGAGAACCTGTCGAACAGGAATTCCTTTGCGACGATCATCGAGTTGTTTGCGACCGACAGGATCCGGATAGGATATGCGTATGACCACAACCTGAACGTGCTTCAGGACTACAGGACCAACTCACACGAGCTTTCTGTAGGCTTCTATATGATCCCGAGAAGGGCAGTAATGAAAAACCAAAGATGGTTCTGATTATGAAAAAGACACTAACAATATTGAGCATTGCGGCCGGGCTACTTTTTGGCTTTTCACAGACAGCTCTGGCGCAGAAATCGAGGGTTCGTTACGCGGACAAGCAGATGGAACTGATGAACTTCCAGCTGGCGCTGGACACCTACGAGCAGGCCTATGCGAAGAAGCCGAACTACGAGACGGCGAAGAAGACGGCCGAGGCCTATGAGCGGGTGCGCAACTACGACAAGGCCTACGAATGGTGGGGGAACGCGGTTTCCTACGACGATTCGACAGCCGAGGACTATATGAGTTACCTGGCTGCCGCGCAGCGTGTGGGCAAACTGGACGAGGCAGAGGGCAAGGCGCAGGAACTGATGATGGGCAGGAGACCGCCGATGCAGGCGAGCCTGGATTCCCTGGAAAGTTCGCTGGAGAGCATGGTGAAGATGGCCTCGAAGAAGAAAGTGAAGCTGACCAACCAGGAGGCTCTGAACAGTGAGGGGTCTGACTTTGTGCTGGCCCAGGACGCTGCGGGGAACAAGTACTTTGTGTCCGACCGCGGTGGGGTGTTCCCTTCTAAAATGCCGGGAATCCGGATCGACTACAAGAACGAGTTTTTCAGCGAAGAGAAGAACGACTACACCGACCGGGGCTACTTCAGCGTGTATAAGCAGAGTCCTGACGGGGAGATCACCCGGGTGATCTCGAACGTGCCGGGTACCTACAACTTTTCGGATCCTTCCTATGCGAAGGAGGCCGGCCTGCTGTTCTACTCGGTGACCCGTGACATCAAGAAGGTGAAGAAGACCCGCGAGATCATGGTTCAGCCGGAGATCTATTACAGCAAGGTAAACGAGAACGGGGAGCTGGAGGGCTTTATGGCCTTCCCGCACAACGACTCGCTGAAGTATTCGGTGATGAACCCATACATCGACGAAGAGGCCAAGCGGCTGTACTTTGCTTCGGACATGCCGGGCGGCATGGGCGGCTATGACATTTACTATTCCGAGTACGATGCGGACATGAACTTTTCGGCACCGGTGAACCTGGGTGCCCCGCTGAACACGGAAGGCAACGAGACACACCCATTCAGAATGGGGGACAAGTTCTACTTTTCATCCACGGGCCATCCGCGGGTGGGGGGCATGGACGTGTACCAGGCCGACTACCGTAACGGAGCGGTATCCAACGTGCAGAACATGGGGATGCCGATCAACTCACTGGCCGATGACTTCGGCTACCGGGTACTGGAGAACGGGGAAGTGTACCTTGCCTCAAACCGAAAGGGAGGCATGGGTCTGGATGACCTGTATATGATCGAGGAGATGTACAAGCAGTTTTTGGCACGGGTAATCGACTGTGACGGTTTGGTCATGACAGACAGTTACATGGCCACGCTGAGGGACAATACCCAGAACGGGAACGTTCCGACACAGCTGAACCAGGGTAAACTGATGGCCGAGCTGGAGCCGGAGAGCGACTTCTCGCTGACCATCAGCAAGCCGGGCTACTTCTCGGTGACCGACAACTCGATCAGCACGAAGGGCTTCGAGGGGGATACGGTGAAGCGGGAGTATAAGCTGATGCCGATTCCGTACCAGTTGCCGGTGTTTGTGGACATCGTGTACTACGACCTGGACAAGTTTGCGATCCGCGAGGACGCGAAGCCTGCTCTGGACAAGATTGCCGAGATCATGAAGAAGTACAGCTTCCTGGATCTGTTGGTGGCGTCCCATACGGACTCCAGAGCATCGGATGAGTATAACATCAAGCTGTCGAACAACCGTGCGAAGGCGGTGACCGAATACATGGCACAGTACAACATCTCGGCTGACCGGATCCGTCTGGAATGGTTCGGCGAGTCGCAGCTGGTAAACGACTGCGGCAACGGGGTACCGTGTTCGGAGGCGGACCACCAGCTGAACAGACGTTCGGAGCTGGTATTGGAGGCCTTCCCGGATCCGACGGTGCAGTATGACATCCCTGCCGAGCTGAAGGGAGCGGACTTCTGTAATCCGGAGGACCTGTTCGAGATGCTTCAGGACGAGATCAGCCAGATTCCGACGATCTACTTTGACTTTGACAAGTCCATGCTGAGAAGCGTGCACAAGAAGGAACTGGAGCGCACGGCGATCATGCTGCAGCGGATGCCGAACCTGATGCTGTACATCGAGGGTCATACCGACCAGCGGGGCAGCGACGAGTACAACCAGAGTCTTTCCGAGCGCAGGGCGGATGCGGTGATGAACTACCTGATCAAGCGGGGCATAGATGAGGGCAGGATGGAGCACAAGTGGTTCGGGGAGACCCGACCGGTGAATGACTGCAACGCGGTGACCTGTACCGAGGCGATGCACCAGCTGAACCGCAGGACGGAGCTACGGGTGGGCAAGTCGGCCTTCACCTATACCGGAAGACGAAAGAAAGTGGACACCATGTAATGGTAAACACCACACTATGGAGAAAATAAAAACTAAAAGGGACCAAACGGTCCCTTTTTTTATGGATGTGTTTTTGAACTATCAGCAATTAGCGCTCTAAGGTCAAAGAGCTCTTTTTCTGTCAAGTCTCTCCATTTACCGGTTTCCAAGTTTAAATGGACATTCATGATTCGGATACGTATCAGCTGTTTGACAGAGTAGCCTAAATAGTCGCACATTCTTCGAATCTGTCTGTTGAGACCTTGGGTGAGTGTGATTCGGAATTTCCGTTGACTGATTCGTTCAACCTTGCATTTTTTCGTAACAGTTCCGAGAATGGGGATCCCATTTGACATTCGTTGAATAAAACGATCTGTGATGGGTTTATCCACGGTTACAATGTATTCCTTTTCGTGGTTATTATGTGCTCGGAGGATTTTATTAACGATATCTCCCTCACTAGTTAAAAAAATTAGCCCTTCACTATCCTTATCTAATCTCCCAATTGGAAAAATTCGCTGAGGATGGTTGATGTAGTCTATGATATTGTCTTTTTCTCCTTTGGTATCGGTAGTTGATACAATTCCAACAGGTTTGTTGAAGGCAATGTAAACATGTTTTTTAAGAGGAGTACCTACAGGTTTTCCATCCACCGTAACCACATCGCCTTGATTCACCTTGGTCCCTAACTCGGGAATCCTTCCATTCAATCGTACTCTGCCTTCTTCAAGAAGTTGATCAGCTTTCCTTCGAGAACAAAATCCTGATTCGCTGAGATATTTATTGATCCGTATGGGTTGGTGATCTTTCAAGGATTATTGGATAAGGGTTATCCTGAAATAGATTAGCTGGAAATAAGGCTTCTAGAATTTAAATCCTCGCGATTTGCTATTACTCCCCTGAAATCCCAGAATTAGGATTGGAAGATTCATCGGCTAGTAGCTTTTCATCTGCGTTGCCAATTGGAATAGCCGCTAAAAGATTGATCGCCTCGAATTTTATAGACTCGAATTCAGTTCGATTTTCTGCCAAAATCGGTTCCGAAGGCGGAATTTTTTCTTTTAACCAATCCACCTGCTTGCCATGCTTCCAGAAACGGAAGCAAAGATGAGGGCCGGTTGCTAGACCCGTACTTCCCACATAACCAATGACTTGCCCTTGTTTTACACGAGTGCCTTTTTTGATTCCGCTTCCTATTTTGGACATGTGAAGGTATTGGGTGGTGTAGGTGCTGTTATGCTTAATTTTCACATAATTGCCGTTTCCTCTTGAATAGCCTGCTTCTACCACAGTTCCATCTCCTACGGTACGGATTTCAGTCCCTCTTGGCGCTGCATAATCGGTCCCTAAGTGGGGTTTATACCGCTTTTGTACAGGATGAAAACGATTTAGATTGTATCGGGAACTGATTCTAGAATATTTTAAAGGATCTCTCAAAAAGGCTTTTTTTAGACTATTCCCTTCTTGGTCGAAGAAATTGAATTCCCCGTTTTGCTCAAA
>JABXHZ010000303.1 GCA_013373335.1 Cyclobacteriaceae bacterium
ATTTCTCGTGCAGTATTATCAGCACAATTACCCATTGGGAATTTATAGTAGACCTCAAAAAGTCCATCTTTTACCAATCCATCAACCAGTTCAGCATTTCCATATTTATATCCAAATCGAGCTTTAGGAACGTAAAAAGGAACATTGGACATGCTTTCCATTCCTCCTGCAACCACCACGTCATTGATTCCAAGCATGATGGTTTGAGCTCCAAGCATAACAGATTTCATTCCGGAGGCACAGACTTTATTTACGGTCGTACAGGGTACATTGTATCCTATTCCAGCACTAATGGCAGCTTGTCTTGCAGGGGCCTGCCCAAGATTGGCGGAAATAACATTTCCCATGAAAACCTCTTGCACAGCTTCAGCTTTCACCCCAGCTTTTTCCAAAGCTCCTTTTATAGCAGTCGTACCCAATTCAACAGCGGTAAGTCCGGATAATTTACCTCCAAAACTGCCTAGGGGGGTTCTAACTGCGGAAACGATATATACTTCTTTGATCATGTTTATTTGGGTTTATGAGATAAATAAATTTTGAATCAATTATTACCAATCAGGAATCCCTCTTTTAGGTCGCTGAGTCGCTTTTTTTCTATTCTGTTGGATATATCGAAGATCAGCGGCATTCATACTTTCCAAAATCTGAGCAGCTTGTTCTGGTGTAAGATTCATGGCCTTTAGCTTTTCTTTAAATTCCTCTAAGGCCTTTTGCCGGTCGGCTAAGTTCGCATCCATTTGATCATTGGCATTTTCACTGGCAGGATCCTCACTTTTTTCCTGTGGATCACCAGATTGAGACTCTTTGGCCTGATCTTGATCGGTTTTATCGCCCTGCTCCTGATTTTCCTGCTGCTCGCCTTCCTCTCCCTGGCTCTGTTGGTTTTGTTCCTGCTGCTCTTGATTTTGCTGATTCTGCTGTTCCTGATTTTGGTTTTGTTCTTGCTCTTGTTCCTGCTCTTGTTCTAATTTTTCCTTTAAGGCCTGAAGTTTAGAATCACCAGGGAATTTGCTCAAACCCTCATTCACAGTATTCAAGGCTTGATCACGCTCTGTTTTGACATAAGAGCGAGCTGCTCTGTTGAAAAAATCTCCAGCAGTTTGTGCCTGAGTGGAAATGCTCAGAAGAGTAAAAACCAGAAGAAATAGAAGAATACCTTTATTTTTCATTGATCTCTGTTACTTCTTGTAAGTGTGTAATGAATTCCTGATAAGCTGCCACGGTTGAGTCCTGCGTTAGTGCTTCGGTCATAACATTTAACGCATCCCTAAACCTGAATTGTTCAACTAATCGATCCGCTTCCGCTTTTTTCCGCTTTGCAAAGTCGGAAGGCTCAGGGGGATTTTCTTCTTGATTTTTGCGTTCCTCCTCCCGTTTCAGCCATCTTGCCAATAATTCATAATTGTGGCGAGCCACCTCATTAGTTGGATCCTCTATAAGGGCTGATTTGAATTTACTTAAGGCCGCTTCATACTCTTCCTTATTACCAAGCAAAACCCCTCCTTGGTTGTAGCCAAAGGAGGCAAGCATGGTATTCGAACTTGTACTTGCTTTATCATAATATCCGGTGGCTTCCTCTAGCTTTTCGGCATATTGGGCACTTAGACCGAGGTTAAAATCCAACTCGGAGGATACAAAACCGAATTGTTCCTGAATTGCCAGGTGGTTTTGTAGCGATTGTTCGTATTCTGCATTTGCAAAACTTTCTGCTGCCATATCAATAGCAGCATTCAACTTGGAGTTTTTGATCCAAGAAGATGGAATCAGTAGAAGTATCCCGAAAATAAGTTTTGCCCAGTTCATACTTACAACTTGATGGTTTTAATGGGTAAAATCATATCCAAAATAGAAAGCACCAAACCTGCCAAAAGGAAGTAAAAATATTTATTGGAAGAAGTTTCGACTTGTCTTGTTCCAATACTTCCGCCTTTTAATTGCTCCAAGCTTGATACAAGATTTGAGATTTCTTGAGTCTGGTCGGATATTTCAAAATACTGACCGCCCGTTTCCACTGCAATTCGTTGGAGGGAGGTCCGATCCAATCGGCTTTCAGCAGGTTTTCCGGTATTAGGATCTAAGACTACGCCGTTTCCTCGTGGAATGGGACTTCCCGCCTCTGTTCCTATTCCCAAGGAATAAACCTTAATGCCTGCTTCAGCCAAAGAAGAAATTACAGTTTCGTAGTCTTCTCCAAAATCCTCACCATCAGAAATCAAAACCACGGACTTGGATTTCACTTCTGGTGAGGGGTCATTGGTAAATCTGTCTAAGGCCATTTGAAGGGGACCGCTTAAGTCTGTGCCTGCATTGGGAACCAGCCCGGTATTCAAGCCATCCAGATAAAGTTGCAATACATTTTGATCAAAAGTCAAAGGACATTGCATGTAGGCTTCTGATGAAAATATTATCAATCCAATTCTATCAGACGGAAAGCTTTTGATTAGTTCTTTTAATTCAAACTTAATTCGCTGAAGGCGACTGGGTCCTATATCAGTCGCGTTCATGGATTGCGAAAGATCCACCGCTAAGAAGATATCTTTTCCTTCTTCTTTTACTTCTTTGGTCGAGGTTCCAATGGAAGGACCGGCAAATGCAACCAAAAACAGCAAAAAGTAAAGACTACGAAGAATTAACTTGGTTAATAATCTTCTTTTTTCAACCTTCATTCGGCGGTTGATCAACCAAAATCTGGAAATGTAAAATAAGTATAGGAGGACAAAAACTGCCCCTATCATTAAAATCAATCGGAAATCTGGATATGCCCAAATCATGCCCTGAAATTAAAAAATAATTGGGAAGGAAATAACCTTTGGGATAGACGGTAAGTTTAGAATTGGAACTGAATCCAAAAATTAACAAACATTAATTTTGTGAGCACGTGTAGGAAAATTATGCGTGCTTCCATAACCTCATGAAATACCTGTTTTTAGCTCTTTTTGCAGCTTATACTTTCTTTTTGTCTGTAGGGCTTTCAAAAGCCCAAACCCAATCTCAGCTTCGGGGAATTGTACTTGATCGGGAAAATTCACTTCCCCTTCCAGGTGCCAGTGTATTTTGGGAAAATGATAGGAGTACCGGAGTCGTGTCTGGCTTGGATGGTTCTTTTTCAATTCCCGTATCCGAACTTCCAGCGTTCTTGAAATTGTCTTTTGTGGGGTA
>JABXHZ010000086.1 GCA_013373335.1 Cyclobacteriaceae bacterium
GACTATAACTTCAACCTGTTTTTCTTCAGCTACAAGCCTGGCTATACCTGGAGCGACATGAACGGATTGGGGCATTTTGGAGAACCCTTATTCTGGTTCAACCTCTATTGGACTGCTTGGGGCATATTCTTAGTGCTGTTTTTAAGCATTTTCTTCACCCGAGGAACAGAGCACTCTTGGAAAAGCAGATGGAAAAATGCAAAATCCAGACTTTCCAATCCGGCACCAAGACTCTCCTTTTTATTCCTAGTCATCGCGCTCATTTCCGGTGGATATATTTTCAACAGTGTGGTTTATAAAAATAACTACCGCACACCTGATGAAGGTACGATGAGACTAGTCGCGTACGAAAAACAACTGAAAAAATACGAAGGAATCCCTCAGCCAAAATACACGAAAGTGACGATTCAGGCTGATTTGTATCCTATGGAACGGGAGGCCTTTTTTGAAGCAAATGTTCAACTAGTCAATAAAACGGACAGTCCAATTGACTCCATCCATTTTAATTCTACCGACCTGAGTGACTTCCAAGTTATTTGGGAAGGAGACACCTTGGACTACAGATTTCCATTGGTTTATGAGCCTAGCAAATTCCAGGTATTTGGAAAAAAAGAAGAGCGGGAATGGTATAAAATCACGGCCCTACCTGAAACCATGATGCCAGGAGACACTTTGGATTTCACAATCGTAAGCAAGGCAGGGTATATCGGTTTCCCGAATTCAGGCTTTGGACGTCAAATCGTCTATAATGGCACATTCTTCTCTGGAGGAATTCCAGAAATCGGATATAGTTCCCAGGCAGAAATTTCTTCAGACGAGGACCGGAGGAAATATGACTTACCCGAAAAACCCGAAGATCTTCCACCTCACGATGACCCGAAAGGAAGAAGTACACTTTTATTTGCTGACGATGCGGACTTCATTCAGTTTGAAGCAGTAGTGAGTACAGTTCCTTCCCAAATTGCAGTAGCTCCTGGTTATTTACAGCGAGAATGGGAAGAAAACGGAAGACGGTATTTCCATTACATTCAGGATACCCCAATTCAGGCTTTCTTCACCTTTGTATCTGCTGAATATGAAGTATTACGGGATGAGGCAGTTCTACCTGATGGGCAAAAAGTGAACATCGAAATCTTTTATGATGAACAGCATCCTTACAATTTGGATAGGTTCTTACAGGCATATAAGGACGGACTGACCTATTTCTCGGAAACCTATGGGAATTTCCAGTTCAGGCAAATGCGGCTTTTGGAATTTCCCCGCTATGCAGGTTTTGCCCAATCTTTCCCCAATACAGTTCCTTTCTCTGAAAGCTTTGGCTGGGTAGCGAATTTCACTGACCCCAATGATTTTGACTATGTGTACTACGTGACTGCCCACGAGTTAGCACACCAATGGTGGGGACATCAGATTACGCCGAATTACACCCGGGGATCCAATTTGATTTCAGAAGCCTTAGCTGAATTTTCTGCTCTGATTTTGTCAGAAAGAAGATATGGGAAGGACAATATGAAGCGATTCCTAAAAGATGAATTGGATGATTACCTCCGAGGCCGATCAAATGAAAGCAAAAAGGAAAATGTCTTCATCAATTGTAATCGACCCTATCAATGGTACAATAAGGGAAGTTTGATTTTGTATGGACTTCGGGATTTGATAGGTGCATCTGCCATGGATTCCGCCCTGCATGCGTTTAACCAGGAATTTGGCCTTCGTCAGAGTCCACCTTTTCCGGGCAGTTCGGATCTTTACAGATATTTAAAGGCTGTCACCCCAGATAGTATTCAATATTACTTGGATGATACTTGGAATAAAATCACTTTGTATGACAATCGAGCTGAAGAGGTTACGGCAACCAAGATCTCGGATGATGAATATGAGATTACCTTAAATATCAGCTCTCAAAAGCTATATGCGGATGAAACAGGGAAAGAATCCGATGCTCAATACGAAGGGGATTACATCGATATTGGGGTATTTGCAGAGGAAGATACCGACGAAAATGGCCGAACTCGTGTCAACCCATTATACCTCCAAAAATACAAGATCAAACCAGGTCAAAGCACCATTACGGTTCGTGTAAAAGGTGAACCTGTGAAGGCTGGAATCGATCCTTATAATAAGCTGATCGATCGAATCCCGGATGATAATACCATCTCAGTGGAAATTGAGTAAATGCGCAAAAGCATTTGCTCCAGTAGTTTAGGTCAATTTGAGCGGGGTCGCAGGTATCTCGATTCCGCTCAACCTAACTGCTGAAAGAGTGAAAAATGAAATTTGCAATAAAGCAGGAATTCGGACCGTTGGAATAGTAAGATTTGACTTGGTCACCTCCATTCCTTACCTTTTACCCTCACATTAAATACGCGCAATTTCAAATCGTATGAAGAAAACCACCCTATTCTTCGTATTTTCATTTTTAACACTTTTCTCACTTGGCACCCTTGCCATGGTTGCCTACCAACCGAACCTCAAAAAACAACTTTCCGAAAACTACTTCAGTCTTCTGAACTTTGCAGGAAACAGCGAAGAGCTAGAGGAAAAGGAGGCTCCAGTATCTTTACCAGAACCGGAGGAAATTTTTATCATTCCTAACTTAAAGGATTACAAAGCGCGACTCCGCAAAGATTCCTATTCCAATCACCTTTCTGCTGCCCAGGAAAATGGAGCCGGTCTTATCATGGATGAAGTGGGGCTTTTTCAACTGGTGAAAGATGGAGCATTGTTGGAAATCGACGCTGGCCCAGGCTATGAAGTGGAAAAACTTACTCATAGCCACCCATACCTTACTCCAGAGGCCAAAAAAGTTTTGGAGCAAATTGGTAAAACTTATCAAGCCCTTGTTGGAGGAGATAGCTTTTTTACCGTCACCTCAGGAACACGCACTATTGAGCAGCAAAAAAAATTGGGTCGTAGAAATCGAAATGCTACCAAAGGAAATAGTTCGCATTCCTTCGGGCTGTCCTTTGATATTTCCTACATTCGATTTGATGGTGAGAAGTCTTGGGATTGGAAAAAGCAAAAGCAATTGGAGAAGGTGCTGAGTCACTTCCAAAAAGAAAATAAGATCTACGTAATCAAAGAAAGAAAGCAAAACTGCTTTCATATAACGGTTCGTTAAAGAAAACTTCTGAATTAAAATCAAGCGTAAAGTTTGAGCCGATCGAGTCAACTTTTCTTTGGTTCTAGAACTATCCTTAAATAAACCTCAGGGAGAGGTCAAATTAAAATCAACTGATCTGATCCTTTTGCCAACTCTTTTTTGACTATTTTCACTTTCTTGATTTTCCCAGTAAACACTTCTTCTATGAAAAAAATCCTATTAGGCCTGTTGGCGGCATTGGTCCTTTTAGTAGCAATTCTTTTGTTTAATACACTGAGAATGACTTCTAAACAGGTAGACGCGGACCCGATACAGCAAGTAGCTATTTCGGATCAAGTCTATGAAAACCTTTCCAAAGCCATCCAATTCAAAACCATCTCGTTCAATGAGGATGCCATTCCGGATTCTGCTGAATTTTTTGGATTTCACCGTTTTCTGGAAGAAACATTTCCTCTAATCCACCAAAAACTCAGCCTGGAAAAAATCAATACCTATAGCCTTTTGTACAAATGGCAGGGAACTGATACTTCCTTGAAACCCATCATTCTCATGTCCCATCAGGATGTGGTTCCCGTAGACGAACCCACCCTGAAACAATGGGAAGCTGGACCATTTGAGGGGAAAATAACCGATACGCACATTATTGGGCGAGGAACATTAGATGATAAAAACACCTTGATCGCAGTTATGGAAGCAATCGAAATGCTTCTGAAAGAAGATTTTCAACCAACTAGAACGATCTATATTGCCTCTGGCCATGATGAAGAAGTAGGTGGCCCCAAGGGAGCAAGAAAAATTGCTGAATACCTAAAGGAACAAGGCGTTCGGGCGGCGATGACCATTGATGAAGGAGGATATATTGCAGAGGGAATGGTACCCGGAGTATCAGCACCTGTGGCCATGATTAATTTGGGAGAAAAGGGTTTTGCCTCATTTCGACTAATTGTTCGAACCAATGGGGGACACAGTTCTGCACCCCCCAAGGAAAATACCATCGGTATTCTGGCGAAGGCTATCGTAGATTTAGAAAACAATCAGTTGCCCTACAAGCTAATCCCTCCTATTGACTCCCAATTGGAATACCTAGGCCCAGAGCTCCCATTTTTGACTCGTATTGCCTTTGCGAATCCTTGGCTGTTCAAAAAGCAACTCTTGGAAGGCTTGAATGCCCATACGACAACCGCTCCCACCATTATTGATGGCGGGGTGAAAAATAATGTCATCCCCACGGTCGCCGAGGCTACCATCAACTTTCGAATTCTTCCAGGGGAAACCATTGAATCCGTTCAGGCACATATTGAGAAAATTGTCTCTGAGAAGGTACAAGTCGAACCGGTAGGATTCCTAACCAATCCTCCAGCGGTCTCCAGTGCTGACTCTGAATCCTACAAAATACTCGAGAGGACTATCCGAAGTATGTTCCCAGAGACGGTAGTAGTTCCAGGACTTTTAGGAGGGGCCACCGACTCCAGGTATTTCATTGATATTTCTGATGATGTTTATCGTTTCTACCCCGTTAGACTAGATCCAAAATCAATGGAAAGATTCCATGGGATTGACGAAAAAATCAGCAAAGAGAATTACAAGGAGATCATTCAGTTTAGTTACCAACTGATTAAGAATTTCAATTAATCAAAGGAGACAAAGAACATCCCCCTTTTTTGCTTTATCCCTTTCATTAAACCAAACTTATGAACAAGGAGATAAACTCTTGAAATCTTGAGCTTTAGAATAAAAATTCAAAATTCTAGGCAGAAGTTTATTCTTCAATCTTAGATAATGGGATAGGGGTATAAGAGCTTTTGATTGTCCTATAATTAAATCTCCTTTTGTATTAACTTGAAGGAATAATTCATTTCCATGCAAAACATTGATCAGGAGATTTTTAATTCTATCAAACTCGGTGACGAGAAAGCTCTGGAAATGCTATTTCATGAATATTATCAGCCTCTTTGTCAGTTTGCTTTTTCCTTTCTAAACGATCGGGAAGAAGCAGAAGAAGTTGTTCAAAATTCCTTTGTACGGATCTGGGAAAAGCGACAGGAGATTTCGATTCAGACTTCTGCCAAGGCCTATTTATATCAGGTGATTCGTAATTCCTGTCTGAATGAGCTAAAACACCAAAAGGTTAAAATCCAACACCAGAAATGGAGCATAATGGATGGCGACGGAATGGAACAGTCCTCTGATTCTATGGCTATCCGTGGCGAGCTAGAGGAGAAAATCAAACAGGCTATGCAGAAATTACCTGAACAGTGCAGGTTAGTATTTTCTCTAAGCCGATTTGAGGATTTGAAATACAAGGAAATTGCGGATCAACTCAATATTTCTGTCAAAACGGTAGAAAATCAAATGGGGAAAGCATTGAAAATAATGCGTCAGGAACTCAAAGAATACCTTCCTTTAATCCTTTTGCTATTGAAAAATTTTCTTGGTCCATGAGCGAAAAAGAAGAATTTGAAATAGAGACCCTAATTGCAAAATTCATTACGGATGAATGCAATCAAGCTGAAATTAAACAGCTTGAAAAATGGCGTTCTCAATCCGAAGAAAATGAAAAGTACGTAGCTGATGCCCTGGAAATTTTTCAGCGAGCAAAATTCGCTGTAGACGAAAAATTCGACTCCAAAGAAGCTTGGAAAAAGGTTTCAGCTAGAATAGAACCCAAACCTAAAGGGGGAACAGCATTCATCGGCTTTTGGAAAGTTGCAGCAGGATTGATCCTCATAGCAGCCCTTTCCTACCTTTTCTATCAGCAGATAGGTTCAAAAGAAGAGTTTAACTATACGAGTGAAACAGAAGTACAAATTCACACCTTACCAGATCAGACCACTCTTGCCCTAAACCGTGATTCAGAATCGAAAGTAACTTACAACAAGCGGAAAAATACAGGAGTCATAGAACTAATAGGGGAAGCACTAATATCCATTCCTGAAGACAAAAAAGTAAGCTGGCAGGTCAAAGTAGAAGAACTTATCATTGAGGACATAGGAACGGAATTCAATGTGAAAGCCTATCCCCAGAGCTCCAAAGTCGAAGTATCCGTCATTTCTGGTGAGGTTCGGATCTACAAATTAGATCAAGAAGCTATAAACATCACGGCAGGAGAAAGGGCTATTTATAATAAAACTACCAGAGAATTCCAGATCGACCTGGCAGACCGTAATGTCACTGCTTATCATTCAAAAGTATTCACATTTCAAGGCCAAACCCTAGAGACTATAGTCTCCCAGCTAAGTGAAGTATATCAAGTCCCAATTTTCCTTGAAGGGGATATCGCAAATTGTACGTTAACCGTGAATTTTGAAGATGAAAAATTGGAAGATATTGTCTCTATTATTTCCGAAACTCTTGGCTTGGAAATAATGCAAACGGAAGAAGGAATCACACTTTCAGGTGAGGGGTGCTATTAGACCATAATCGATGGGTAAAATCCTATTCTACATATCCACTTTTCTTTTTTTCGGCTTCACCATTTTTAGTGAGGACACTAGACTTCTGGAAAGAGAAGTAACTGTAAAAGCAGAAAATGAGCGTTTGGACGACTTTCTAAATAGACTTTCCCAAGAGATAGGAGGAGTTTTTTCATACAGTCCTTCAGCTATTGATATAAGCCAAAGAATTACAGGAGAATTTAACGACAAGTCATGCAGGGAAATTCTTGAAGAAGTCTTCCAAGGAAAAATCAGATACAAACAAAAGGGGAATTACATTATCCTTTCACCAGCTCCTCCTTCAGATAAAGAAATCACGGTCAGTGGATACCTAGTTGATGAAAATTCTGGTGAAAGAATACGAAATGCTACGGTTTACGATCCCATCACACTCAAATCTTCCACAACAGATGAATTTGGATTCTTTGAGATTGCAGTAAAAAATCCCACAAAGGAGAATTTGGAATTAATCATCAACCAAGAAAGGTATACAGATACCCTTTTGATAGATCAAAAACAATCTTCATTTAAGCGATTCTTTCTGAAAAGGGAGACGGCTGAGACACTGACTAAACCCATGAAAGATTTCCTCCAATGGGCAAAAGAATCGATTGGAGTCAAAAACAGTAAAAATGTAAAAGACACGCTCGCTCGTAAATTCCAGTTTTCAATTGTTCCTTTTGTGGGAACAAATCAAAAACTCTCTGGAAGTGTGGTGAATGATTATTCCATTAACCTATTTGGAGGCTACTCTGCTGGAACCAATAAACTCGAGCTTGGAGGACTATTTAATTTAGATCGTGGACAGGTCAGCGGTGCTCAATTAGCAGGGCTGGTAAACCAGGTAGGAGGATCCGTGAAGGGCGTTCAATTAGCCGGATTGGCTAACGTAAACCTAGATTCATTGTCTGGATTTCAGGGAGCAGGTTTAACCAACTTTACTCTTCGGGGTATTCGGGGAGTTCAGGCATCTCCATTGCTGAATGTGTCCGGGGGAAATATGGATGGATTTCAAGCTTCGGCTTTAATAAACTACACCCATAAAAATGCGAAGGGGGTGCAGGCTGGGATTCTCGGGAATATTTCAGGAGGCTATGTGGAAGGATTCCAGTTTGGCCTTTTCAATTATGCAGACAGCGTTAACGGTGCCTCCATTGGATTATTAAGTTTTGTAAGAAAAGGATATCATACCCTGGAGATAGGAGCAGATGAGATTTACCCAATCAATATTGGTTTACGAACCGGTACGAGAGGATTCTATAATATTCTTTCTGCAGGGATCCGTCCAGAAAAGGCTGACTCCATTACTTGGTCATTCGGATATGGAATTGGCACCTCTCCTAGGCTAGGGAAAAAAACCTATCTCAACTTCGAATTGAATACTTCCCAAATGAATAAAGGGAATGTTCTCACCACCAATCTTATCAATCGGGCTTATTTGGGATTGGACTATCAATTAGCAAAAGGAGTAGCCATTTACGGAGGCCCCTCTTTCAACATCCGCATTTTTGATAGCAGTTATAATGATCACCCTGAAACCTTTGGCTACTTCACCCCAAGAGTTTTTGGAAGAAAAACCTTTGAAAGCACCAATCTAGGACAAGAAATTTGGTGGGGATTTAGAGCTGGAATCCGCTTTTTTTAAGCAGCTAAGGCTATTTTTTTACTTTTTTCAAAAAAATTTAAATCTCACATAGGGGTAAGGTCTTTTTCGCTTGTCATATAAGCGAAAAAAAACTAAACCAATGAAAAATTTAAATCGGATAATTGCTGTAATCTTCCTATTCGCTTTGAATCCACTTCAGGCACAAACCGAAAAGGAAGATAATTCTAGGGTGTATTTCCACCAAGATTTTCAGATTTCATTTGTCCCTTTTGTAGGAACAAATGGACTCAATTCTGGGAATACCATCAATGACTACTCCATCAATGTATTGGGCGGATTTTCTGCCGGCACCAATAAACTTGAAATAGCTGGGCTTTTCAACATAAATCGGAGCGATGTAAAGTATACCCAGTTTGCCGGAGTCTTTAATCAGGTAAATGGGAAAGTAAAAGGAGCGCAATTCGCTGGGGTAATCAACTCAAACTTGGACTCTGTTAATGGCTTTCAGGCAGCAGGCGTTACCAATTTCACAACTGGAAATGTAGATGGAGCCCAAATTGCCGGGGTTCTGAATTTGACCACAAAAAGTGTAAAAGGGTTTCAAGGAGCCGGAGTTATGAACTTCGCCGTTGGAAACCTAAGAGGAACCCAACTTGCAGGAGTAAGTAACTTTTCCATCGACGATGTGAATGGAACTCAAATCAGTGGAGTCCTCAACTTTGCAAGAAAGGTGGATGGGGTTCAAATTGGCCTTTTTAATTATTCCGATAGTATTTCTGGAATACCCATCGGCCTGTTGAGTGTGGTTAAATCCGGATATCACACGCTGGAGCTGAGCACCAATGAAGTCATGCCATTCAATATTGCCTGGCGAACGGGGGTTAGGCCTTTCTACAACATCCTGATTGCAGGTATTCGACCAGAAATTGAGGATAAAGTCACTTGGTCATTTGGATATGGTATAGGTACATCGCCAAGGCTTGGAAAAAAGACTTACCTGAATATTGAAGCGACCTCCGAACAAGTGAGCAAAGGTGAGTTGGTAGACCTGAACCTAGTCAATAGATTTTATCTAGGTTTCGAATATCAAATCAATCCTAAAATCGCTGTTTTCGGTGGTCCCACTATGAATTTCCGGGTATTCGAAACAGGTATAGAAAACCATCCCAAGCTCTTTGCCTATGGAAATCCCAAAATCCAGCATGAACGCACCTATGACAATGGAAATATTGGCAGTCAATTCTGGTATGGAATTAAAGCCGGTATCCGATTCTTCTAATAAAACTAAACTCCAAAAACTATGAAAAACTACATCTTGAAAAACAGCTTTATCTTGCTTAGCCTTTTCCTTCTAGCCAGTTGTGACTTGACAGAAGACTACAGAGGATCAAATGACTTGATAACTCTTGAGAGAGACTTAAGTTCTTTCCAAAATATCATTGCCGAAGATCATATGACCGTCAATATTACCCAAGGTCCAGTGCAGCAAGTATCTGTCACAACTAACTCAAATCTGACGGAAAATTTAATCACACGGGTTGAGGACAACACCTTGCGAATTGACCTTAAAAATGGATCCTACAGGAGTACCACTTTCATTGTCGATATCCAGATTCCTGATCTGAAAAAATTGAGATTTGATGATGCCGTAGACGGAGAACTTTTCTTAATGTCTGAGGAGGTTACAATAGAAATGCATGATGCTGCTGAAATTTACCTAATGGGAAATGCGGATGTTCTAAACATTGATATGACGGATGCCAGTAAGATTTTCGGCTATGAATTTCTCGCAAACACCGTGAATCTCAGGTCCGAAGATGCGTCAAAATTGGAAATTTCTGTAATTGATCTACTACAGGGCAAAGCCACTGATGGTTCCAAAATTAGTTACAAAGGAAACCCAACCATTAACGTGAAAACAGAGGATGCTGCCAAAGTCATCAATGAAAACTGATGAAAAAATCAAGAAAGCTAAACCAAAAAAGGCATGGAAAATTCCATGCCTTTATTTTTTTGAGCTCTTTTGATGTTGAATGAAGTATATTGGGGAGTATAAAATCATCCTAGATTATGAAGAAGATTGCCCTATTTGCGCTAATCCTGATTATAGGATTAATTGCCTTTATCTTCCATACTTTTTCTTCCACCGGTTATTTCCGGGAAATTCAGCCAAAAAATGATTTTGGGGAGATCGTTCAGACTATCGAGCTACCTGGAGTAGAAGACATGGCCCTGGCACGAAAAGATAGTTTCTTGATTCTTTCAGTGGATGACCGGGCCAAAAAACGGAAAGGAGAAGAAGGCCTGCACGGTCTCTATTGGTTGGATCTAACAAAAACCCCCTTTGAAACCAAACGCATTGCCTTACCTGATGATTTAACGCTTTTCCCGCATGGAATCAGTCTCTTGGAAATTGCCCCTAATCAGTATCAATTGGCTGTCATCAACCATGTAGAAGGCAAGCATTCCATCGAATTATTTTCGATTCAGGATGGAAAAGTAGAATACGACCGAAGCTTGCGAGACCCACTCCTCATATCTCCCAATGACTTGGTCTTAGTAGGAAAAGATCAATTCTACTACTCCAATGATCATGGAAACACCTCGAAGCATGGAATTTTTGCGGAAAATTACCTAGGTATAGCTGCCGCAAATGTGGGGTATTTCGACGGCAACTCCTTTCGAATTGTAGCTGAAAAAATGGCTTACCCAAATGGACTGGTGACCGACCCTTCCAGAAAAAAATTGTTTGTCGCATCTTCCAGAGGTTTTTTGATTCGGGTTTTTGACATCAAAGAAAATGGAGATTTGGATCAGGTCGAAGATATTTCTGTAGGAACAGGGGTCGATAATTTAGAATTGGATGA
>JABXHZ010000398.1 GCA_013373335.1 Cyclobacteriaceae bacterium
GCCACGCCAAGAATCCCAAAAAACAGGAATACGGAAAGATCACCCAAACCTGCATATCCATATGGATTCGAACCCGAAGTGTAGGAAATGGCTGCCCAAATAGCTAGCAAACCTAAAATCAGAAAGACGGTGAATAGCAACCAGTCATTCAATGCTAGGTAAATCAAACTTATTCCTGAAATGAATGAAAGCATCCCGAAGAGATACATGGCTCTTTTCATTTCCGCAAGCGTAATTACCCCGGATTGAACGGCTCTTACAGGTCCTGAACGATCTTCGGAATCAGCTCCGTGAATACTGTCTCCATAATCATTGGAGAGGTTGGATAGGATTTGTAAAAAAACAGTAGTTAAAGAAGCGAGGATTACTATTTCCCAACGAAAAACCTGGTAGTAGGAGGCCAGGATTGATCCTGCAAAAATACTAGCGAGTGCTAGTGGTAAAGTACGAAGCCTGACTGCATGCAGCCAGGCCTCTTTTTTATTGGCTATTTCTTTTTTCACTAAATACTAAACTTAAGCTTCAACCAAAGCCAAGATTTCCTCATCCAAAGGAGCTACTGCAGATGGGAAAAACTTCATCAATTCACCTTTTTCATTGATGTAGTATTTGCAGAAATTCCAAGTAGGCTCCTGATTGTTCCAACCATTTAGTTTTTCGTCAGACAACCATCGATAAAGAGGGTGCTTATCAAAACCTTTCACGGAAATTTTTTCAAAAACCGGGAAAGTTACTCCATAGTTTGCTGAACAGAATTCCTTGATTTCTTCATTGGAACCGGGTTCTTGCCCTCCGAAATTGTTGGCTGGAAAAGCTAGAATTTGAATTTTATCGCCATAGTTTTCATGCAACTCTTGAAGGGCTGCATATTGTGGTGTGTATCCACATTTAGAGGCAACATTCACAACCAATATTTTTTTTCCTTTAAACTGGCCGAAATCAACTTCCTTTCCGTCCAGATCTTTCATTTTGAAATTGTAAAATTCGCTTTCCATGGTTTTTGAACTTACAGGAATCATACTTGCCTGAATATACTCAGGACGCTCAAGGGTCTTCCCACACGCAGCAAGTAAAATACTGAATACGATAATTGATAATTTCTTCATATTACATTCTTTCGGGTACTTTTATACCTAGCAAACTCATCCCCTTTTTGATTGTTTGAGCCGTGAGTTGAGAAAGTGCAACTCTAAAGGCCACCACATTTGGATTTTCTTCACTGAAGATAGGTAGATCGGCATAGAATCGATTGTATTCCTTTGCCAAATCAAACAAATATTGAGCAATTACTGAAGGAGCATATTCTTCCCCTGCCAATTTGATTTTTTTCTCAAAATCATTGAGCAAGAAAATTAAGCTGCTTTCGGATTCTTCCACGTTTTTGATAGAAGAGAAATCCAAATTTTTATAGTCTACTCCAATTTGATCGGCTTTTCTGAGAATGGAAGCAATACGTGCGTGAGAGTATTGAACAAAGGGGCCGGTGAATCCCTGGAACTCTATGGATTCCTGCGGATTGAAGAGCATTCGTTTCTTAGGATCAACTTTTAAAAGAAAATACTTTAACGCTCCCAGACCTAAAATCTCATACAGTTCAGCAGCTTGATCTTTGGAAAAGCCTTCGATTTTACCCAGCTCCTTGGTATGCCTTTCAGCTGTTTCTACCATTTCCTTAATCAAATCATCGGCATCAACGACTGTTCCCTCTCTGGACTTCATTTTTCCGGTGGGCAGGTCGACCATCCCATAAGAGAGGTGGTACAATCCAGGTCCATAAGGTCTACCTAACTTTCGCATAATCTTGAAAAGGACATCGAAATGATAATCCTGTTCATTCCCAACAACATACACAGACTTATCGATATGAAAATCATTGTATTTCAAATCGGCTGTTCCCATATCCTGTGTGATGTATACGGAAGTACCATCTCCACGGAGTACCAGTTTTTCGTCCAGTCCTTCATCGGTCAAATCCACCCAAACGGATCCATTTTCTTTTTTAAAAAACACACCCTTTTGAAGCCCTTCTTCTACTATGTCTTTTCCAAGCAGGTAAGTGTCAGATTCGTAATAAAACTTATCGAAATCCACTCCCATTTTTCGATAGGTTTCATCAAAACCTGCATACACCCATTCATTCATTTGCTTCCAAAGGGAAACTACCTCTTTGTCACCAGCTTCCCACTTTCGAAGCATATCCTGAGCCTCTAAAAGAATTGGAGCGTTCTTTTTTGCATCTTCTTCTCCTTGACCTTCATTTTTCAGTTGCTCAATTTGCTTCTTGTATTCTTGGTCAAAAAGCACATAGTATTTCCCGGCCAAATGATCACCTTTTAATCCAGATGATTCAGGAGTTTCTCCATTTCCAAAATGGAGGTAAGCTACCATGGATTTGCAGATATGGATTCCGCGGTCATTTACCAAATTGGCTTTTATTACTTCGTAGCCATTGGCTTTTAGAATTTCAGCTACAGAGAAGCCCAAGAAATTATTTCGAAGGTGCCCCAAATGGAGAGGTTTGTTGGTATTTGGGGAAGAATATTCCACCATTACTTTTTGTCCATTGGAAGGCAATTGACCCCAATCAGGCTTTTGGTAGATTTTGCTAAAAATATCCAACCAGGAACGCTGGTTCAGAACCAAGTTCAAAAAACCTTTTACCACATTGAAATCCGCTACCTCATCTACATTCTCCAGTAGATAGTCTCCGATTTGTTTTGCGGTATTTTCAGGGGACGTTTTGGAAACTTTCAAATAGGGAAAAACCACAAAGGTGTAAGTTCCTTCAAATTCCTTTCTGGTAGGAGCCAATGCTAATTGATCCAATTCGACTGGATGACCGAAAATGGATTGAAAAGCGCCCTGGATTCCTTGAAGAATATTTTCTTGTATGGTCATGGTTTAAATTTTCTAAATCTAAGGTCAGTGAATTAAAAGTGCTTTACCAGAGAATTGGTTGTTATCTCTAGAATTTCAAAGGCATGTTCAGCCATAGTGTTTTCGGTATCCAAGGTTGGGTTTACCTCTACGATTTCCCAGCAACAAACGCGCTTATCCTTAATCAATTCAGCATTTAATTCGATAGCTTCTTTTACACTCAATCCATTGGGTACGGGAGTGCCTGTTCCTACTGAAATCGAAGAATCCAAACTATCCACGTCGAAGGAAATGTAGATTTGATCACAATCTTTTAAAATTTCAAGGGTCTCTTCTGCCACTTTTTGAATCCCCAATTTTCGGACTTCTTCGGTTTTGAAATTTTTGATTCCGTATTTATCGATTAGATAATCTTCAGGGTTTTCGGTGTCCCTAACAGAAATAAATACGATGTCACTAGGATTAATTTTAGGGAAATCCCCGCCTATTTTTTTGATTCTTTCCCAAAAATGAATCGTCTCCTCTGTAGGCTCATTTACTTGGCAGTCTTTATTATCCAGTTGAGCGGTCATCGCCAGCGGCATACCATGCATATTTCCAGAAGGAGTGGTGTAGGGCGTGTGGAGATCCGCATGTGCATCAATCCAAATTACCCCTAAGCGTTTTTCGGGATCCGCAGCTTTGATTCCCATAATGGTTCCTGCAGCTGTACTGTGATCCCCCGCCAAAACAATCGGGAAAAATTTTTCTAGTCGAAGTGATTCTATGGTGCTGTAAACGTTTTTTAAAACTTGGTAAACCCCATCAATGTATTTCGCATGGGGAAACTTGTTTCCCTTCCAGAGGTAATTATTAGCATCTGGAACGTTGATGGGATCAAACTTGGTGAAAAAGTCCGATTTCTTGTCAAGCGAAGCAATTTTCAATGCATCAATCCCCAGGCTTGCACCCCGTGTTCCTGCAGCGATTTCGGATCTTACTTCAACGAGCTTGATATTTCTCATGAATAGTTTGGTCGGGTTTATATTTAGCTTGCAAAAGTACTCAAATTGGGCTAGGAATCCAGCCGGAATAAAGTCTTAGGAGCTTTTATTCCGATTATTTCCTTTTGAGAATTTTTAAATGGAAAGATAAAATCAAAATCCTAACAGATATTCAAACCAATTGATTTGAAAATCCATCTTATTATTCAAATTTTGTGACCTTATAAAAAAAAGCAATTGACCCATGAATAGATACATCGATCTGATCCAACAAACTTTTGACTTTCCTACAAAAGAGTTCCATGTTGAGAACAATGAGCTTTTTTTCAATGGGGTCAATTTGATGGAAATCATCAAAACCTATGGAACACCTCTGAAGCTTACTTACCTTCCTAAGATTTCAGATAATATCCAAAATGCGAAGGCGTATTTCCAAAATGCAATGAAAGCCCATGATTACCAAGGGAAATACACGTATTGCTATTGTACAAAGTCTTCACACTTTAGTTTCGTCTTGGATGAAGCCTTGAAGAATGATATTCATATAGAAACTTCTTCCACTTTTGATATTCCATTGGTTCGTACGCTTTTTGAAAAAGGAAAAATTACCAAGGATACCTATATCGTTTGTAATGGATTCAAGAGGGATAAGTACCTGCAATATATTACTGAACTTCTAAATGACGGCTTCAAAAACTGCATTCCAATACTCGATAATTTGAGCGAGATTGATTATTATTTGGAGCATGTGAAGGTGCCTTTCCAGGTAGGAATCCGAATTGCTGCAGATGAGGAGCCGAAATTCGGATTTTACACCTCAAGGTTGGGGGTTCGCTATGCAGATATCATCAAACTATACGAGGAAAAAATCAAAGACCATCCTTTTGTGAGTCTGAAAATGCTTCATTTTTTCATCAATTCCGGTATTCGGGATACGGCATATTATTGGTCTGAATTGACTCGCTTTATCCAGAAGTATGTTGATTTGAAAAAGATCGCCCCGACTTTGGATACCATGGATATCGGTGGCGGATGGCCGATTAAGACCAATGTGTTTTTCGATTACGATTATCAGTACATGGCTGATCAAATCGTGAAAAACATCAAATGGATGTGTGCCAAGAATAATACTCAGGAACCTAATATTTTTACAGAATTTGGAAGCTATACGGTAGGAGAGAGCGGGGCAGTTCTTTATTCTATTTTGGACCAAAAGCTCCAAAATGACAAAGAGCTTTGGTATATGATCGATGGTTCTTTTATCACACAGCTTCCAGACAGCTGGGGACTTAATCAGAAGTATATAATGCTAGCTGTCAATAATTGGGATGAAGAATACCACAATATTTCCTTGGGAGGATTGACTTGTGACAGTATGGATTATTACAATTCAGAGGCTCATCAATTCAACATTTACCTTCCAAAAATCAAGGAAGGAAAACCTCAATACATCGGCTTCTTCCACACGGGAGCTTACCAAGAATCATTGGGGGGATACGGTGGAATCCAACATTGCCTAATTCCTGCGCCAAAGCATGTGTTGATTGACCGAGATGAAAATGGGGAAGTTAGACACAAATTGTTTGCGGAGGATCAAACAGAAGAAAGCATGCTAAAGGTACTGGGCTATTAAAGCCCAGTACTTTTTAATAAGTATACTTTACAAAAACCCGCTTAGAAATTTCTTGGCTATCTGGCAAAATAAGTGGTGATGAACTGCTTTCAGCATTAACACGGAATTTTGCAACCGGACTAAATCCACCTTCGAAGGATACGTGATGTACACGAATCGAACGAATACCCAAAGTTTCAGCGATTAATTGAGCTTGAGCCTGCGCATCTAAAAGTGCCTCAGTAATCAATGTTTTTTCAATTGAATTACGCTGTGTGTCAGAAACTAAAAACCTTAGATTAAAACTCATGTCTCCTGCAGACTGGATCGCTTCTACAATTTTTTGAAGTTCTTCAGTTTGACTACTGGTTAAAATCTGTAGGGACTGTCGGGCCACATACCCACTGTCAATGCTTGTGTTTCCCCGTTGAACTCGGTTGATATTCACGGAGAAATTATCTGCTATAAGTTTGTAATCTTTGATTTTCGCTTTCTTAAGCGCATTTGCCAGTTTTTCGGTTTTGGTATTCAAAACACTGGTTGCCGTTTCCACATTCATAGCTTTTTCCTGAAGGTAGATTTGAAATGAGGCTTGGTCTGGAGCAATTTTTCGAGAGGCATTTCCTTGTACCTCAATCAATGGTATGGAATTATTTTCCTGAGCAAAAGCCTGACTGGAAATGGCAATAATGAGAAATATTGCCAAGATGTGATTTTTCATTTTATGTATGATTTGATTGAAAATTAAGTCTAGATCAATACAATAATAAGGTAGCTTAATGCTACAAAAACTACTGAATTTTAACAGTATTTAGGATCCTTACAGACTTACACTTTAGATTCTTTTTCTTTTGAGCAATAGGCTATTACTTACGACGGAAACAGAGCTAAAAGCCATAGCTGCTCCCGCAATCATAGGATCAAGTAAAAATCCATTTACAGGATAGAGAATACCTGCAGCTATGGGAATACCAATCACATTATAGATAAATGCCCAAAATAGATTTTGTTTAATTCCTCGAACTGTCAGCTTGGATAGTCGGATAGCTTGAGGGATTTTTCGTAAGTCGGAAGTAATGAGCGTTATTTTAGCTACATCCATTGCAATATCTGACCCATGCCCCATGGCGATACTGACGTCTGCGAGTGCCAAAGCTTCTGAATCGTTAATTCCATCTCCCACCATTGCAACAGTCTTCCCTTGGTCTTGTAAAGCTCTGGCGTAGTCGCCCTTTTCGGAAGGTAAAACGCCTGCTTTTACATGCAGTATTCCTGCCTCTCTAGCAATTTGTTGAGCTGCAATCTCTTGGTCTCCAGTGAGCATGTGAACCTCAATTCCTGAATTCTGAAGAGCTTGAATAGCTTCTTGAGAGCCAGCTTTGATTTGGTCAGAAATTGAAAGAACTGCCAAAGTTTGTCCCTTTCTCGCAAAGTAGACAGGTGTTTTTCCTTCATTAGATTTTTCCTGGGCAAATGATTGGAATTTTTCGGAGATCTCAACCAAATTATCTTCAAGCAATTTGGAGTTTCCTACGAAATAATCCTTCTCTTCTGTTTTTGCTACTACGCCTTTTCCCGGAAAACTCTCAAAGCTATTTGGCGAAATAGGTTTCAGGTTTTGATTTTCTAAATCCAAACAAATTGCTTTGGCTAAAGGGTGCTCCGATTGGGATTCTATTCCTAATAGAATTTCTGAAAGTTCTTTGATTTCCTTTTCCTCGAGGTCCTCATTCCAAAATACATCTTCTACTTTGGGTTTGCCTTCGGTAATTGTACCTGTTTTATCCAGAATGATGGTATCTACTTTTTGGGCTAGTTCCAGGCTTTCTGCATCTCGGATTAAAATATTGTTTTCTGCACCTTTTCCCATTCCAACCATTACAGCAGTAGGGGTTGCCAATCCCAGGGCACATGGGCACGCGATAACCAACACTGCAATTGAAGTTAGTAAGGCATGGGTGAGAACGTTTTCATTTCCTAAAGCCATCCAAATCGCAAATGTTAAAAGGGAGATAAGGATGACTGTAGGAACAAATATTCCTGCAATTTTATCGACTAACTTTTGTACTGGAGCCTTACTGCCCTGAGCGTCTTGAACTCGTTGAATGATTTGAGCCAAAATTGTCGATGCCCCCACCGCGGTAGCATTCATTTGGAGACTTCCTTGTTGGTTGATTGTGCCGGCAAATAAGTTATCCCCAGCTTGTTTTTGGATGGGAATAGGCTCTCCGGAAATCATACTTTCATCTACAAAGGATGAGCCTCCAATGACTTTTCCATCCACAGGGATTTTTTCTCCAGGTTTTACTAAAATTTGATCTCCAATTTGAACCTCTTCAATGGGGATTTCTTCGTTTTTACCGTCTCGGATTCGGGTCAGTGTTTTAGGTTGTAACCCGATTAATTTTTTTAGGGAAGAGGAGGTGCTGGATTTGGCTTTTTCTTCTAACAATTTTCCAAAGGAAATGAAAGTGATAATCACTGTGGCAGCTTCAAAGTATACATGAGGCTCAATTCCTTGTTGGGCTAAGAACTGTGGGAAAATGGTATTAAACGCGCTGAATAAAAAGGCAATTCCTGTCGATAAAGCCACAAGAGTGTCCATATTGGCTTTTCGATTTTTTGCTTGTTTCCAAGCATTGACATAAAAGTGCTTTCCAAAGTAGAATAAAACCGGAATGGTCAGAATCAGGCTTATCCATCTTCCGGGTATCCAGTCCATAAAAAACATTCCCAAAACAAAAACAGGAATTGTCAATATCGCAGCTCCTATAGTCTGCCTCTTGACTGCTTGATAATGCTTTTCTTGCTCTTCTTCGACACTCTCTTGGATATTTTTATCGGAAATTATTAATCCATAGCCTACATCCTGTAAGGCTTCATTTAAAAATTGTGGAGTGACTCCATCTTCATATGCTACCTGAACGGTATTATTTGCAAAATTCACTAAAGCAGATTTGACACCTTCTGTGTACGATAAAATAGTTTCTACGCTTGAAGCACAGGCTGCGCAGGTCATTCCTGTCACGGGGAAAGTTTGAGTATGAATGGGTTTATTTTCGGTTGTGGATTCCATTGGTTTTTATTCGAAAAAGAAAAGCAAAGTATAGTTTAAAAATAGAAACACTCGCTAAATAGTTCATTGAATGGCTATTCCAAAATAAGCAAAAAAAGCCCTGAAAATTATTCAGGGCTTTAATGCAGGTATTTTAAAATTATTTTTCAGGAGCGTTTTCAGGAGCCTTTGTTACTTCAATTTTATCTCCATCCTTTAACTCTTTACTTACGATGAAATAAGGTCCGGAAATCACTTCATCCCCTTCTTTCAATCCTTCCAAAACCTCAATATTCTGATAGTCAGAGATTCCAGTTTTGATTTGACACATGACAGCAGAGCCATTTTCTACCAAGAATACAAGTTCTTTCAATTGAGTGGTCGATCCTCCCTCTAAAGTATCTACCTCATTTTCTCTAGTAGTTACAGCGGAAAGTGGAATGGAAAGCACGTCTGATTTTTCAGTAGTAATGATTTCAACAGATGCGGTCATTCCAGGACGGAAAGGATATCTATTTCCTTCTTTCACTAAATCTTCATAGGATGAATTAAGGATTCTGATTTTTACCTTAAACTCAGTAACTGCATCTGCAGACGCTTTGGTATTTGCAGTATTTGCGATGCTGGTTACCACTCCTTTAAATTTCTTACCAGAGTAGGAGTAGGCATCTACATCGATAATGGTTGTATCTCCTTTGCTTAGGCGAACAATGTCATTTTCGTTAACATCTACCCGAACCTCCATTAGAGATAAATCCGCGATAGTCAACATCTCAGTACCGGCCATTTGCTGTGTACCAACCACACGTTCACCTTTTTCAACCAATAAGTTGGATACGATTCCGGAAACTGGAGAATATACGTTCGTCAAGCGAAGGTTTTCTGCAGCTTCATTGACGGTAGCTTGCGAACTTTTTACGATAAATTCAGCAGCAACTACATTTTGCCTAGCAGCTTCCAAGTCTTTTTGTGCTGAAATATAAGAGGCTTCTGCTTGCTCGAAATCGGCATCAGAAATCGCCTTTTGCTCATAAAGCACCTTTTGGCGCTTGTAATTCAACTCACTTTGTGTGAATTGTGCTTCAGCTCTTTGAAGACTTGCTCTAGATTGAGCAAGATTTGCTTCTTGTTGATTTAAGTTTGCACGGGCACGATCCAATGCGGAGATGAAGTTATCAGGGCGAATTTTAACAAGAAGTTTTCCGACTGCTACTGAATCCCCTTCCTGTACATTCAGTTCGATGATTTCTCCAGCAACGTCAGGACTTAAGTTTACCTCAATTTCGGGTTGAATCTCTCCTGATGCGGATACTTTCTCGATGATTTTTGTTTTGGATACTTTCGCTGTTTGAACCTGAGTTACTTTTTCACCACCAATCCATCCTGCAGATTTTCCAATAATTGCGAAAAGGATAATTAATCCAACAATTCCTAAAAGGTAGTAAAGAGATTTATTTGATTTTTTATTAGTCATGGCTTAGTTAAGGTTGATGGGGTTTCCTAAATAGAAATCAAGGACTTTAACTCTGAAAATGTAGGTGTATTTAGCATTCAAAAGATCTGACTGGGCATTGAAATAGTTTGCCTGTGCCACCTGGAAATCCACTGAATTTATGGCTCCAAGATCAAATCGCTGCTGCGCTATCCGGAGGGATTCTTCCAAACTTTCCACACGTGTTAATGAAGCTTGATAGGAACGCTCAGCTGCCAATGCTTGGTTGTAGGCAGTTTCAATATCTTGACGCAATTGGTTTTTCGCTTCTATTTCTGAAACCTCGGCCAATTGGCGCTGTACCCTTGCTCGCTGCAAACTGGATTTATTGTTGAACTGGGTGAAAATCGGGATGTTCAGTGTAAGGTTAACCGATTGAGAAAGGTTGTTTTCGATTTGTTGTCCAAAACTAGGTCTGTCTAATCCAAATACCCGATCCACATAGTTAGTGAAGATATTTGCTCCGACGCCTAAAGAAGGATAAAATGCTCCTTTGGCTGATTTTACTCCATATTCAGCACTTTCAATACTTTTTTGAGCGGCCAAAATTTCTGGCATAATTTCTACTGCCGTATTGAAAATTGCTGTAGGGTTTTCAGTAGCCATCAGCGATTGGTTGATTTCCAATTGCGGTTCAATGACATCAAATTCTTCTGTAAATGGAATTTGCATGGCTTGCGCCAAATTTAATTTGGATATTCTTAGTGCATTTTGAGCATTGATGACTTCCAATTCATTGGTGGCATTTTGGGCTTGAAGGTCTAATTGATCCGAGATAGGAAGAGATCCTGCTTCCACCAGTTTACTTGTCCGCTCCAATTGCTCTTGAGTGGTTTTTAGCTGGTTCTCCGCAATTTTAACCTGTTCACGGTTGAACACCACGTTAATAAATAAATTGATGATGTTTAACGTGATGGAGTTTTCGGTTGCTTCAATGTTATACTGTCCAGTTTCCAAATCTGTTTTTGCTTGATTGACAGAATTATTAATTCTGCCTGCTGCAAAAAGCGTTAAGTTAGAATTCATGGAAAGGTTGATGTTACCAATTCGTTGTGTTTCGAATAAGTTGGTAACTGGGTTGATTGAACGACCCCATCGGTATCCACTACTGGCTCCGGTGTTGAGGGTGGGGAAGCGGCTTCCTTTTCGTTGCAAAAGATTCGCTTCATTACTGAGTTGATTGAGTTGACTTCGTTTGAGTGTCAAATTGTTTTCAAGAGCAATTTCTACAGCAGTTTCCAAATCGAAAGGACCTGAAACTTCCTGTGCGTTTGACTCAAAAAACAATCCGAAGATCAAAGCGAAGCTTACAAAAAGCTTTTTCATTGTGGTGGCTTATAGATCTATATCTGGTATGTAAATTAATTCTTTAATCCAAGGTAATGATTTCAAATAGTCAATCGTAATGGTTCGAATTCCAGAATCCATTTCAATGACATGGCAAGCTAAGTCGTTTTTTCCTTTTCGGGAAACTGACATGGTAGCAATGTTGGTTTTTTCTTGAGCAATTACTGAAGAAATGAAGGCAATCGCCCCAGAAACATCTTGGGCTTTAATGATCAGCGTATGAAGTTGCGCAGAAAAGTTTGCTACAAATCCATCGACTTCTGCAATATTAATCAATCCTCCACCCAAGCTTTCCCCTACGACTTCCACCTTTTTCTCACCTTTTCGAAGGCTTAGTTTGATCGTATTTGGATGGTGAACTGAAGAGTTACCTATTGACTTAAAATGAAAAACAAGACCTTTTTCTTTGGCCAAAATTAGGGATTCTCGAATTCTTTCATCGTCGGTTTTAAAATCCAAAAGACCGCCAATTATTGCTCGGTCACTTCCATGTCCTTCGTATGTTCTGGCAAAAGAGTTATAGAAAATGATATTCGCCTCATCGGGGATTCCTCCCAAAACTCGAATAGCAGCCCGAGCAATTCGTACTACTCCTGCCGTGTGCGAAGAGGATGGACCGATCATGACTGGACCAATCATATCAAAAACGCTGCTTTTACCTGCCATTACTTAAATTGACCAATTACTATGCTAAGATTTGACTGATTTAATAATCAGGTCAAAAATGAAAATAATTGAGGATTTTACAGAATTATTTTCGAGTAAGAATTGAATTTAATTCAGGTCTAAATAATTCAGAATCTAAAAATGTTCGGTAATGAACATTTTATTGGTCGAATTTGAACATCCTATGTTGATTCCATTTTGGACTAACAAAGGGGTAAATAGCCGAGATAGTTTCTTTTTTGGTTATTCTTAATGCTTTGGTTTTGTCCGCTGAAAGGTTCTAGTGTCTCATCGATATAAAATTGAGTGGGTTGAATACTGCCGTTAACGCGAAAGTTTTATATTTAGTCGCTTATTTAGCTATTAGTCTTTAACCCAAAACTTTATTATTAAGCTCAATAACCTAAAAATCTATGCTCTTAGAACCTTTAGACCTGGCAGTATTTATTGGATACTGTTTATTAATTGTAGGCATGGGGATATTTGTCTCCCGCGAAAAAAAAGGACACGTTAAAAACTCATCAGATTACTTTTTGGCATCAAAAGCACTTCCTTGGTGGGCAGTTGGTGCTTCTTTGATCGCTTCCAACATTTCTGCGGAGCAGTTTATCGGAATGTCCGGTTCTGGTTTTGCACTCGGCTTGGCAATTTCTACATATGAATGGATGGCTGCAGCTACCTTATTGGTAGTGGCTATTTTCTTTCTCCCGGTATATATCAAAAAGGGAATTTACACTATGCCCGGATTCTTACTTGATCGCTATGATACTCGAGTAAGGACTACTATGGCCGTGTTCTGGTTATTGCTTTATGTCTTTGTAAACCTGACATCTGTGCTTTACCTGGGGGCATTAAGCTTAAACACAATTTTGGATATTCCACTATCCTATGGAATTATAGGACTAGCATTATTTGCCATGATCTATTCCATTTATGGTGGTTTGAAGGCTGTAGCTTGGACTGATGTTGTACAGGTTTTCTTCCTTATTGCCGGTGGATTGGCAACTACCTACATTGCTCTTCAGATGGTAGGGGATGGAGATGTATGGGAAGGAATTAGCTTGCTTAGACAAGAAGTACCAAATCACTTTTCCATGATTCTTTCCAAAGGCGAAATGATGATTCCTGACGGAAAAGGTGGTGAATATGATGCTTATCTGGATCTACCCGGATTGAGTGTACTTATCGGCGGGATGTGGATTGTGAACCTCAGTTATTGGGGATTCAACCAATATATCACGCAGCGTGCCTTGGCTGCAAAAAGCTTGGATGAAGCTCAAAAAGGGATGATTTTCGCCGGTTTTCTGAAAATTTTAATGCCTTTGATAGTAGTAATTCCAGGAATTGCCGCACTTGTAATAGTGAATAAAGGAATGGACTCAAGTTTTGTTACCTCTATGCAGGATCCTATGACAGGCTTGGTGAAATCCGATCGAGCTTATCCTACGCTTCTTCAACTACTGCCGGTAGGATTGAAAGGATTGGCTTTTGCTGCTTTGACAGCGGCTATCGTTTCCTCATTGGCTTCTATGGCAAATAGTACTTCTACTATTTTTACCATGGACATTTACAATAAATATTTTGGTAAGAATTCCACAGAATCACATCAAGTTCGTGTGGGAAGAATTACTGCTGTAATTGCTTTTATAATAGCTGCTTTCGTGGCTCCTGCATTGGGTCAACTGGATCAGGCATTCCAGTTTATACAGGAATATACAGGGTTTATAAGTCCAGGGGTATTTGCTATTTTCTTCTTTGGCGTTTTCTGGAAAAAAACGACCTCAAATGCAGCTTTGGTAGGTGCTGGATTGAGTATTCCACTTTCAGTTGTGCTTAAATTTGGTTTTCCAAACCTTCCATTCATTGATAGAATGGGAATTGTCTTTTTGATTTTGGCTGCCTTAATGATTACTATAAGTTTGATTGAAGGAAAAGGAAAAGACCATCCAAATAGTATCGATATAAACCGAGATCTCTTCCGTACAAGTACTGGATTTAAGGTTGGTGCCTTTTTGATCTCTGGAATTATTGCGGCTTTGTATATCATATTCTGGTAGGATCATGAGGAAATTATTGCTTGGATTAGATATCGGAAGTTCTTCTGTCAAGGCTTCTTTGTTAGATTCAGATACGGGAACAGCACTTGTTGCTAAGGCATTTCCAAGTGAGGAGATGCCCATTTCTTCTCCCCAATCCGGTTGGGCAGAGCAAGATCCTGAAATGTGGTGGAAGTATGTTCAGCAAGCTTCCAAATACGTTGTCGATAAAGCACAGGTAAAAAAGGGTGAATTGAAAGGCATAGGCATTGCCTATCAAATGCATGGATTGGTATTAGTAGATGAGAATCAACAAGTACTTCGTTCATCCATTATTTGGTGTGATAGTCGCGCAGTTGAGATTGGTGATAAAGCTTTTGAGCGATTGGGCGAAGAATATTGCTTGAACAATTTGTTGAATTCACCAGGTAATTTTACTGCTTCAAAATTGCGCTGGATTATAGAGAACGAACCTGATCTCGTTTCGAGAATCCATAAAATCATGCTTCCAGGAGATTTTATTGCGATGAAGTTGACCGGAGAGATTTTGACTTCCGAAACAGGCTTATCCGAAGGGATTTTCTGGGATTTCCAAGAAAATGGAATCAGTGAAAGACTTTTAGAAGATTATCAGATTCTAAAGGAATGGATTCCAGATGTTGTTCCTTCATTTTCGCTTCAAGGCAAGGTGACGGCTCAAGCTTCTAAGTTGACAGGAATAGAAGAAGGAGTCCCTGTTTCCTATCGCGCAGGTGATCAGCCAAATAATGCTTTTTCCCTTCAGGTTTTAAAGCCAGGAGAACTTGCCACCACAGCAGGAACTTCAGGAACAGTTTATGGGGTTTGTGACACACCATTATTTGATCCACTTTCCCGAGTTAACACCTTTGTTCATGTAAATCACAAAAGAAATTCACCTTCTTATGGAGTGCTCCTTTGTGTGAATGGAACTGGAATCCTGAACAGCTGGATAAAACGTTTGATGGGTGCTGCCAGAATTGAATATGATGAGATGAACAATTTTGCTGCATCAGCTGGAATAGGAGCGGAAGGATTGCTTTTTATTCCTTTTGGAAATGGAGCTGAGCGAATTCTTCAAAACAAACAAGTGGGAGCTCATATGATTGGTTTGGATTTGCTCAAGCATGATAAAAGCCATATGATTCGAGCAGCCCAAGAAGGAATAGTGGCAGCTTTGACCTATGGATTTCAAATTATGAAGGATATGGGCTTGGATCTGCAGACGGTGAAAGCCGGAAAGGCAAATATGTTTTTAAGTCCTATTTTTAGAAAAACCTTCATTCATATGAATCGGGTAGAGCTCAAGCTATACGACACCGATGGAGCTCAAGGAGCAGCACGGGGAGCAGGAATTGGTGCAGGAGTATTTGCAAATGAAACCGAAGCTTTTGAAGGTTTACAACTTCTCGAAACCTTCGAACCCAACGAAAATTTCTTTGAGCCCTATGAGGAATTATTCTTCCGTTGGAAAAATTGCCTTCAGGAAATTCAAAAAATGAAACTATAATTGGACAACTAAACTCAAACCTAAAAAATAACCAACATGTCAAAAATGTATTTTCCGGAAATTGGAAAAATTGGGTTCGAAGGCCCTCAAAGTGATAATCCTCTCGCTTTTCGGTATTATGATGAAAATCGAGTGATTGGGGGAAAAACAATGAAGGAACACTTCAAGTTTGCCATAGCTTACTGGCATTCCTTCTGTGGAACCGGTGCAGATCCTTTCGGTCCAGGAACAATCCGACATCCTTGGGATGCAAATCCAGATCCAATTCAACGAGCCAAAGATAAAATGGACGCCGCTTTTGAATTTATTACAAAGATTGGGGCTCCATATTATTGTTTTCACGATGTGGATTTGATTGATGAAGGAGACTCCCTTGGAGAATATGAAAAGCGGATGGAAATCATCACGGATTATGCTCTTCAAAAGCAAAAAGAAACTGGAGTAAAATTGCTTTGGGGAACCGCGAATGTATTCAGTAATCCACGGTATATGAACGGAGCATCCACTAATCCAAATTTTGATGTGGTGGCCTGGGCAGGAGCTCAAGTAAAAAACGCCTTGGATGCCACCATTAAATTGGGAGGAGAGAATTATGTCTTTTGGGGAGGTAGAGAAGGATATATGTCTTTACTTAACACAGATATGAATAGGGAAGTGGAACATTTGGCGAAGTTCTTGGGAATGGCTCGTGATTATGCCCGAAAAAATGGATTTAAAGGAACTTTCTTCATCGAGCCAAAGCCAATGGAGCCGACGAAGCATCAATATGATTTTGATGCAGCAACTGTTATTGGCTTCCTGAGACATTATGGGCTAGACAAGGATTTCAAATTAAATATTGAAGTGAATCATGCTACCCTTGCAGGACATACCTTCCAGCATGAATTACAGGTTTCTGCTGATGCAGGTCTTTTGGGTAGTATTGATGCAAACAGAGGTGACTATCAGAATGGATGGGATACCGATCAATTTGCCATGAATCTGCAGGAATTAACAGAGGCTATGCTGGTGTTGTTGACCTCAGGAGGCCTTAAAGGTGGTGGTGTTAATTTTGATGCAAAGATCAGAAGAAACTCAACCGATGCAGATGATCTGTTTTTGGCTCATATCGGAAGTATGGATGCCTTCGCCCGTGGAATGCTAATCGCGAGTGATATCTTGGAAAAATCTGACTATCTGGAGCGTAGAAAGCAGCGTTACGCAAGTTTTGATTCTGGAAAGGGAAAAGATTTTGAGTCTGGAAAACTGACTTTGGAAGATCTTCGAAATTATGCTGCGGAAGTAGGAGAACCAGCTCAGATTAGCGGTAAGCAGGAATACTATGAAAATTTAGTGAATCGGTTTATCTGATTTTGATTTCAAAAAGAAAAAGCCCGCAGAATAGTTGTTCTGCGGGCTTTTTTTATTTCTCCATCATAGAATTCGCTTCAATTAATTCATCTACTTCTTGCTGGAATTTTGGGCTTGGAAGAATCCCCACAACATTTTCCAAAAAGTCAATCGTTTCAAAAAGGACAGCTTCCCAATCATTTGAGGTGATGGAACTAGCGATAACATGATCCCCCGATTTAGGAAAAGCCTTTTCTCTTTTCAATGCCGCTGGGGTTCCGATCTGCTGAAACATTTCCAGCATTTTTGGAACAGAAACAACCGGATCTTGCTCCTCCTCACTTTTGTAGTAGTAACCCAGAAAAAGCGGCTGTTTAATTTTTTCGAACGTTTTTTTATCCATCATGCTATAAAGTAAAACAGCTAAACTTTCATAGGCATTCATGTGGTAATCTTCAGACCAATAAGCGGCTTTATCACCTTGTCGATCCTGATGAATTACCTTATTCTTCATCATGGTCTTTTCCATGATCCATTGTGTCCAAGGACTGAAAAAACCTGCCAATCGTTCTCCATTATCGCGAATCGCTGGCGAATAAAGTACTACTGCTTTAATATCGGGCTGCTGCGAAGCCAAAACCAAGGTTAAGGCTCCTCCCATGGATGTTCCTACTACAATGACTTCATCTCCTAGGCTTTTTCCAATTTGATATGCTTCTCCAGCGGCGTCCACTAAGGCTTGGGCAGAAAGATATTCCATTCCATTTTCTCTCCGAATGCCGTGTTCAGGTAGGCGCGTCACATAAAGATTTGCTCCAAAATGCTCTGCTAAAAATCGATGGACAGGATCTCCTTCCATGGGGCTTGCTCCAAAACCATGGATATAAACGATGGAATAGGGAGTCTTTCTTGGGTTGTTTTCATCGGCCCATTGAATATATGCCTCATTTCCTTCCTTTAGCCCAATCACGCTATCTTCTCGTGTCTTAACATATTCTATTAATTCACTGACCCGGGTTGGAACTTCGGGATAATGAACGATTAGTTCCTGCTTTTCTACCTTGGGTCCAAGCATGTACACAATGGCAATAAGCATTGCCAAAGAGAAAAGTACCAGAAAGAGTTTTCGAATCATAAATTAGTTGGTTGTAATTGTAGGAGAAATTGAATCAAAAATTAACTGTCTACCATCTCTCAAAAATAGGTAGGTTCTGGTATGCAATTGAGAATTATTTTCTATATCACCTTTGAATTTCAATCCAAAGGTTGTTTCGAAC
>JABXHZ010000231.1 GCA_013373335.1 Cyclobacteriaceae bacterium
CTTTAGTTTTGATTTTGTCTTTTCCCTATCCAATATAGGCCTGTTCCTATTCCCACAAAAATGGCCGTCATCCATACGGAATTCCAGCTAACCTGAAACATAAGCCACATGCATGCGAGAATACCTAATATTGGTATGATATAACCTCCTTTTAAGATAAAGCGATCGGGGGCTTTGAATTTAGGTCGAAGTACGGGTACTGCTGCACATGTCATGATAAAAAGGAAAAGCCTTGATAATACTGTCATGGCTGCCAATGCCCGGAAAGAACCCATTGCAGCTAGGATAAAGGCAGCGATTCCAAAGAAAAATACTGAATTGGCTGGTGTGAGAAATTTATTATGAACTTGACCAAACCAGGAGGGAAGGGAGTTTTCGAGCGAAAGAGCATAGGTCACGCGAGTGGCAGAAAACATGGAACTAATCAGGTTGGCGATCACAGAGGTGGTTACCCCGATCATCAGAACATAAGCGCCCATTTCCCCAAATAAACTGGAGGCTGCATCAAGGAGGGGAGTATTGGAATCTGAAAGATTTGGTACTGCCGCCATGGTAACTAATTGGATTAACATGTATAAAATCACCACCACAATCAACCCCAAGATTAATCCTAGAGGCATATCTCGCTCTGGTTTTTTAGCCTCTCCTGCAGGGACAATAGCTCCTTCAAAGCCTACAAAAGCATAGATTAACAGTAGTGCTGCTGCCCCCAAATCTCCAGCTGGTGGTAGAGGGCTGTCGAAACGCGGAAGAGCGGATTCTCCCAAAATCAAAAAACCTCCGAACACCAAGCCAATCAAGACCCCAAATTTGATAATCGTGAAAAAAGTCATGGATCGAATTGATTCACTTGATCCTAAAATATTGATGATACTTAATCCCAAAATCGTCAAAAAGACTGTCACCAGTCTTCCTGCTCCGTCTCCGGCTATCGGGATGAAATAGGCAATGCTGTCGGTTAGTAAAACCGTATTTGCTGCAAAGGAAATCAGTCGAGCAAGGTAATAGAGCCATCCTCCTTGAAAACCCACAAAGCCTCCAAAAGCCAAGGCTCCATACCGAATAGGACCACCTGTTCCTCGAAAGTAACTTCCAATTTCTGCAAAGCTCAATATTACAGGAAGCATCAGTAAGGCACAAAAAGCATAAATCCATACACTGTATTCACCGGCCAAAGCTGCTGCTCCGGAAGGCAAACCAAAAATTCCTGCACCTATAAAGCCATTGACAACCAGCATCCAAACTCCCCAAAGACCGAGGTTTCTTGGAAGTTTTTCAAGTTTTTCTTTAGTGGAGAATGGTTTTGTCACAGCAATAAAATTGAATTTTCGAAAGGGGGAAGATAATTAGAATGGATTAAGAATCGAATGAAAAATTAGTAAATGGAGTATCTCAGGTACTTAGCTTGGCTTCAGCTTTTTTACTTAGTAGGTGTTTGATCCATTTTTCCAATTCAACGGCATGGAAAACTACCAAGCCCATACCTATGCTAAAAATCAATTCTGGAAGATTTAATGCTTCGGTATGAAAAACCCGATTCAATAAGGGTAGGTAAATGATGAGGAATTGTAGGATAAGGGTCCCGATGATGGAAAGAATCAAGGGTGTATTGGTGAAAATTCCAAGTTTGAATAAGGGGGTTCGATCACTCCTAACAGCCATGACATGGCCGAGTTGGGAAAAGGCAAGGACAGAAAATACCATGGTCTGCCAATGCCAGCCTTGCCGAATCGCCCAATATTGAGTGAGGAGAGTTATTCCTGCCATTAGAATCCCTACCCAGAGTATATGAAAACCCAATCCATCGGCGAAAAGACTTTGTTTAGGAGGACGAGGAGGTCTATTCATGATGTTTTTTTCTGCTTTTTCTTTGGCTAAGGCTAAAGCAGGTATTCCATCAGTCACGAGGTTGATCCAAAGAATATGAATAGGAAGTAAAGGGATAGGCAAACCTAATAAAGGAGCCAAGGTAATGGTCCATATTTCTGCTCCATTACAGGTCATGATGTATTTGATGAATTTCCGGATATTATCAAAAATCCTTCTTCCTTCCCGAATTGCCCGGACGATAGTTGCGAAATTATCATCCAATAAAATCATATGCGCTGCTTCCTTGCTGACGTCAGTACCTGTTCCACCCATGGCAATTCCGATAGTACTAGCTCTTAGGGAAGGGGCATCATTTACGCCGTCTCCGGTCATGGCAACGAATTGATTTCGTTGCTGAAGGATACGTACGATTCGAAGTTTTTGGTCAGGTGAGACACGGGCGTACACGGTGGTTTTTTCCACTTTATTTGAAAAATCCTCATCAGATATTTCCCGGAGTTCGGATCCACTCATCACCAAGTCCCCTTCTTCAAAAATACCTACTTGCTTCGCAATCGTTTTGGCTGTGGCGGGATGATCCCCCGTGATCATCACCGGCTGGATTCCGGCTGTCTTACATTCTTGGATGGCTTCTTTGACTTCTTCTCGGGGAGGATCAATCATTCCAACTAATCCCCAGAAAGTCAAATTATTTTCAATTTTGTCCCATTCGGATTTTGGAGGCAGTTGGTCTAAAATTTTTCCGGCAAAAGCTAGGACACGCTCTCCTGCTTCGGCCCATTCTTGAGACTCTTTTTTAATTTTTTCACTAATATTTTGATCATCTAGCACATTCAAAATGGATTCTGAAGCCCCTTTGCAAATAACTAAAACCCGGTCTCCTAGCTGATGGAAGGTGCTCATGAGTTTTCGGTCCGAATCAAAAGGAATTTCTCCAACGCGCGGGAAATCATTCAAGATTTCCTGATAGGCTTTTTCACCCATTTCGTCAATCAAATGTTGAGTTAAAGCCAGCTCGGTTGCTTCTCCAATTAGTTTCCCGTCTTTTCCGACTTTAACATCATTGCTCAAAGCCAAGGCAAGTTTGAGGTTATCATAGTCAGGAAAAACAGGCTCCACTTCTTCTGAAGAATGGCTGACAACGGTCATCTGATTTTTGGTAAGGGTCCCCGTCTTATCGGTACAGATAAAAGTGATGGATCCGAGACTTTCTACCGCTGGGAGTTTTCGGATCAAAGCCTCCTGTTTTGCCATCCGTGCAGCTCCTAAGGACAGGGCAATGGTAATGAGAGCGGGCAAAGCTTCTGGAATCGCAGCAACTGCCAAACTCACTGAAATCATAAGTAACTGAAGAGGATCTTCTCCTCGAAGAATCCCTAAGCCAAAAATGATCAAACAAATTAGAAGAATGAGAAGTGAAATTGTTTTACCAAATCTTTTCATCCGGATTTGCAGAGGGGTTTCAGGACTGCCTTCCTGTAATAGGTCTGCTATTTTCCCAAATTGGGTGTCCATTCCGGTTTTTAGGACGATTCCAACTCCTCGACCGTTTGTCTGAAATGTTCCTTTAAAAAGATGTCGATCTGAATTGATATCGGGAGAGTCTATTCCTTCGGTGAAAGCCCTTTTATCCACCGGTACTGATTCCCCGGTTAAAGAGGATTCATCCATTTTGACAGCATTCCCTTCTAATAATTGTATATCCGCTGGAATCATGTTTCCTGCTTCGCAAATCAAAATATCCCCAGGCACCAATTCGCTGGAATGAATCACTTGAGTCTTACCGTTTCGGACTACCCGGGTATGGGTTTCACTCATTTTTTTGAGAGCTTCTAATGCTTTTTCCGCACGGTATTCCTGAACAAAACCCATGATTGCGTTCAGAATAACAATTACCAAGATGATGATGGTATCCGACCATTCTCCGATAATCCCCGCAATTAAAGAAGCAGAGATTAGAACGGTAATCATAAAGTCTTTGAACTGATCCAGGAAAAGTTGAAAAGGTGTTTTCTTCTTTTTCTCTTTGAGCGTATTGGGTCCGATTTCCTCCAAGCGTTTTTTTGCCTCAGATTCAGTAAGACCAGTACCGATTAAGGCTTCGAGTTCTGACTTGGATTTCGGAAGGGAAAACATAAAAATTTTGTTTATGAGGCTTAAAATAAAAAAGTCTGGACTAAGATGTTCCAGACTTTTCGATTTGATTTAAAAACTTGCCCTTAAAGAGAAAATAAAGTTCCTTCCAGGACCAGAGATTCCCGAACTGTAGGGTCTATATCTTTGGTCGGTGATGTTCTCTATGCCTGCGTTCAGTTGCAGAATATCCAGAATTGGATAGCTGACTTTCAAATTGAGGGTATACCAAGCAGGGGAATAATTATTGCCGTTTTCGTCTTTGGCATAAATTTCGTCTTTCCCCCGTTCTTCCTGAGCCAGATTTTCAAAGCTTCGCTCTCCTTGGAAGTTTACATAAAGCTGTGCCCGGATGCGACTTGACTGATAATCCAATCGGCTCACTCCAAATAGGGGAGCAGCATGCCGCGATGGGCTCGTCGTTCCATTATCCAACTCTTCTTTTCCTTCTTGGAAATTGATATCCGTGAAAAAGGAGAGTCTTTTCGACAACTTTGCCTGTATTCCCAACTGAACTCCATAAACTTGAGCTTGGGCTGCATTTTGGATGGCCTGTACCTGGCTCAGTTCTCCATCATAAATAATGCTGTCTTGACCGTTCAATTGGAAATTTCTTCGTACAAGCGCATTGGCGAGGTGGGTATAAAATCCAGTAATATCTATTTTGAATCCATCTCCCCATATTTTGGCAAGACTCAAATCAATATTTGTGGCATATTCTGGTTTTAGATTAGGGTTAGGAATGGTAACAGCGCCCGGTTCTGAGTCAAATACTTTCCCAATATCATCCACATTCGGGGATCGGAATGCGGTTCCTAAATTGGAACTCAAAACCCAGGATTCTTCTGGCCTGTAAACAATTCCAACGCTTCCGGTGAAATTCCCATTTCCTAAGCTAGCCTCTTCGAAAGGAAAAGGATAAAACCTAGTATCAAATTGACTCTCTATCCCATACCAGCTGTAGCGAAGGCCGGTTTGTAATGTTGCTTTTTCATGGATTTTTGATTCCAGATTCACATAAGCGCCGAGCGAATTCCAATCCGATTGCGGATAGCGAGCGGGTCCTTCTTCTTTTCGATCAGATTCGATGTCAGTGGTAAAGCCCGTCGAATTCACCTTGTTTTGAACCCATTCAAATCCATAAAAAAGGAATTTTTTAGAGTTGATGCTTTTGATGAAATCCAAATTTGCCGAATAGGCCGTGACCTCTTCGATTTGTGTATTTCGAATGGGATCGTTCAAATTCCGATCAATTCGGCTTTCTTCAAAATTCTGTAGAGCCAAACTCAAATTCACACGATCGTACCAGCCTCCTGATTGGTTATGGGTTACTTTCAGATGGTTCATCATCCATTTTTGCGGACCATAATTCCATTCTGCATAGCGCGGTAAGCCATTCCGAACGCGATTATGCCGGTCATAGCGACCATAGTTTGAGGTAGCAGAGTAATGAAAACCATAATTAAATTCCCAATTTTCGGAAGGTTGAAAACGGATTTTTTGCATGAAGTTTTTCTGAGAATATCCAGACGGGATCTGAATCAGCGCTGGATCATCCAAAGTCAAAACCACATCTTCCCCATTGATCCGCTCCACATAATTACGTTTGATGTAGTCTTCAGGTCCATGGGAGCCTTGCCGTAAGTCATCATAATCCCAGCTAGAGAAGCTGGTAGCCAGAGCCCACTTTTTCCAACCAATTTGGAGATCAGCATGTCCCGTTTTTTCTTGGTTGGCACTGGAGTAACGAGAAACGATCGTCCCCTTGATGATTGTCTCATCTTCCAAAGAAAAACCTGGCTTAAGGGTTTCAAAACTCATCACTCCACCAATTGCATCACTTCCATAAATTACCGAGGCAGGTCCTAAAAGAACTTCTGCATCACTGATTACAAATGGATCCAAATTGATTACATTTTGGATATTTCCTCCTCGGAAAATCGCTGTATTCATCCGGACTCCATCTACTGAATAAAGCAAGCGGTTGGTAGCAAAACCCCGTATCATCGGACTACCGCCTCCCTGTTGACTCTTTTGGATGTAAACTTTTCCTGAAATCTCCAAAAGGTCTGCAGCAGTTTGAGGGTCTTGAAATCTCACCTCTGATGGAGCAATGGTGACTATTTTTTGAGGCACATCATCGCTATTTTGTCTCCATTTGTTGGCAGCAACTACGACCTCTCCGAGGTTAATATTGCTCTTTTCTAGATAAAGGGTGGCATCAGGAAGGTTTGTGAGTTCTTGAAAACTCAACTTAACCGTTTGATAGCCATAGCTGCTGATTTGAATCACTAATAAATCAGCGAATGATGAAAGGTCCAATTGTCCCTTTCCGTTTGCATAAAGGACTCTTCCTGTGGACGGATCATGAGCTACCACAGTAGTAATAGGTTCATTGCTTACCTGATCTTTTACCGAAATGGTTTGACCTTTGGATACAAAAACCAAGGCACAACAAAGAACCCAAGTCATGATAAATTTCATCTGTTCATAATTGATTTAAAATCGTCAGATGGAATCTTGCATGAGGTAAATTTCTCCAGCTTTAGCATGCTGGACTCATGGTCGATTTTCTATCGATTGGGTTTATGAATAAAAAACTGCTATCAAGCAGGTGGAAATAAGGA
>JABXHZ010000221.1 GCA_013373335.1 Cyclobacteriaceae bacterium
CCTTCCGAAAAGCATTATTACCAACCTGCTTGGACTTTGGTAGGTGCTGGAACTTTTGATTTTGAAGATACTGAGCGAGACGAAGCCGATTATATCCCTAAAGGTGTCGATTGGATTAAGGACAAAGCAACGGGAGTAAATCCACACACCAATACTGTCAGTACCGCTTCTTCAGGAGATGTGACCTATGATTATTTGGTTGTTGCTCCGGGATTGGTGATGGCTCCCGAATTAATCCCTGGCCTCAAAGAGGCAATGGATAAAGGCGTGGTTTGCTCTAATTATACAGATCCAAAGCACACTTGGGAAGTATTGAAAAATTTCAAAGGAGGTAATGCCGTTTTCACCCAGCCAACCACCCCAATTAAGTGTGGTGGAGCTCCTCAAAAAATCATGTACCTCGCTGAGGATTACTTTAGAAAACACGGCATTCGTGATAAAGCAAATGTTGCTTTTTACACGCCTGGTACCATCATCTTTGGTGTTCCAGATTTTGCAAAAACACTAAATAAAATTATTCACGACAGAAATATTCTCTTTAAGCCTTTCATGGCTCCAGTAAAAATCGATGCCAAAAACCAGGATATTTACTTCAAATACATCAAACCAGATGAGGAATACGCAATTCCAAGTGATAATCCTGTAGGTGAAGAATTAACAGAGGATAAAGAAGTAAAAGTACATTTTGACCTACTACATTTAGCCCCACCACAAGCAGCTCCAAAATTTATCCAGGATTCTGATATCTCTATCCAAGATGGACCTGGAAAAGGCTGGGTAGATGTGGATATTCACTCCTTACAGCATAAGCGATTCCCAAATATTTTCGCTTTGGGTGATGTTGCTCATTTGCCTACTGCAAAAACAGGTGCTGCCATTCGTAAACAAGCACCGGTTGTGGTGGAAAACCTGCTTCAACTAATCAATAAACATGAAGTTGGACACGCGTCTTATTCCGGATACTCTTCTTGTCCTTTAGTGACCAGATATGGAAGAATGGTTCTAGCAGAATTCAAGTATGACAACGTACGCGATTCTGACCCTATGATTTCCAAGTTTGTGGATACTTCTAAAGAGCAATACAGTATGTGGCTCCTCAAGAAATATGGACTTCCATTTATGTATTGGAATCTGATGCTAAGAGGAAAAGCTTAAAGCAAGTAGAAAGAAAAAGAAGCCCGGATTGATTCGGGCTTCTTTTTTTATAACCAATCAATAAAACTTGAGTTTAAATCTTTAAGAACCAATTAACTGAAATGTGAAGAAATTTTTTCTGACTACTTCCCTCTTTTTGGTTTTGGCAATAATTCCCATGGCCTGTAATGGTTTCTGTGGAAATCCCTGTGGATGCGGACCGGTATTTCAAGTGAGTAATTTTCGAATTCAGTCCTTTGAAACAATTTCCATCACTAGAGATGGGCAGCAAGTCAGCCCAACAACTACTTTACCTTATGGTTTCATCACGAAATCATTTCGAATCAAGGATATTGTCACTTTAACAGAAAGAAAAACACCTATTAAATCTACTTGGGGAATGGCTTTCGCATGTTCTCCCCCATCTCCACAATCACAAGAAAAAATGATTGGGATACAAATCATTAACTCCAGGGAAGTCCAACTTGGAGACGGTCAAATTCTAAAGGTTGGTGATGATTTAACTGATTATTTTGAAATGAACAGTTTTTCTGCTGAGCAGACCAAACCCATTTCTGAATTTTTTGAGAGTCCTGTCCCCTTATTCTTGGAAGACTTGTTCAAACTGGTTTGGATTAAGGATCCTGGCAAGGAAGTTCAACTGGAATTTAGTCTCAGAATATTGATGGAAAATGGGTTAGATTTCAATCTTTCTAATGAAATATTGAGCATTCGTTCCTAATCCTGATTTAAATCACCAAAATTCTTTGGGATTTTTACTTAGATTCATTCCAAATAACTTATTTTTGCAGCATTAAGAAGAAAGCCTGATTCTTCATGACAGCTGACCAACTTAGCATTTCAAATATTGCAACCATCGAAGCCTTAATTGAATCGCCTTTAAAGGTAAATTTGATGGAATTAGGTTTTCTTCCGGGTAAGAAAATCACCTTAAAGCATATCGCTCCAGGTAATGGCCCGATGGCTTTTCGACTTGATGAAACACTCCTAGCACTTAGAAAAGAAGAAGCCGCCGTCATTCAAGTCAAAATCATTCAATAATTCATGGCTGAAACCCTCTCTTCTCCCTTGACCAAGACCTTCAAAATCGCCCTTATTGGCAATCCTAACGTCGGGAAAACCACGATCTTCAATCAGCTTACAGGCTTAAACCAAAAGATCGGAAATTACCCCGGAGTGACCGTTGATAAGAAAAAGGGAGTAATGAGCTATCAGGGCAGCTCTTATGAAATTATTGATCTTCCTGGCACCTATTCCCTTTACCCAAATTCAGAAGATGAGGTCATCGTTCATCGCGTGCTTAATCAATTAAGCGAGCTTGAAAAACCAGACTTCGTCTTGATGGTCATAGATTCTGTTCAGCTATCCAGAGGCCTGTTCTTGGCAACGCAACTGATTGATTTGGGATTAAACTTGGCAGTGGTTTTAAACATGTCTGATTTGGCCGAGAAAAGCCATTTGGAGATTAAAACATTCGAGTTATTTAAAAAGATTGGAGTACCTATCCTCCGTACAGACGCAAGACATCAGAAAGGAATTGAGCAAATACGGGAACTGATTCATCAGCAGAACTTCTCAAACCCGGGTGCATTTATTGAACCAAAAGAGTTTTTGGATACTGATGAACTCCTTGATGTACGGGAATTTTTCAACTTAGAC
>JABXHZ010000435.1 GCA_013373335.1 Cyclobacteriaceae bacterium
CAAATGGGAAGCATTTTATTACCTCTTCCAACCAGGGAATAGGCTCCAGTATTTGGTGGCCAAGTAAAGATCATCCTGCAGATGAAGTGGACAGCATGTTGATCTCCGTGAAGGTTCCCAAAGACTTAATGGACGTTTCGAACGGTCGGCTCCGTGGGGTGGAAGAAAATTCAGAAACCAAAACTTATCATTGGTTTGTATCCAACCCCATCAATGACTATGGAGTGAATATCAATATTGGAGATTATGTGCATTTCGGCGAAGAGTATGAAGGAGAGAAGGGAATCTTAACTATGGATTACTATGTCTTGCGCGAAAATTTGCAAAAGGCTAAAAAGCAATTTCAGGATGCCAGAAGAATGATTGAAGCTTTCGAACATTGGTTTGGCCCATATCCATTCTATGAGGATGGGTTCAAGCTGGTGGAAGCACCCTATTTAGGAATGGAGCATCAAAGTTCGGTAACCTACGGAAATGGCTATCAAAATGGCTATAGAGGAACGGATTTGAGCGGCACAGGTTGGGGGATGAAGTTTGACTTTATTATTATTCACGAGTCAGGACATGAGTGGTTTGCCAATAACATTACCTACCGGGATGTGGCAGATATGTGGATACATGAGAGTTTTACGAATTATTCCGAGAGTCTCTTTTTAGAGTATTTCTATGGGAAAGAAGCTGGACAGGAATATGTCCGAGGTACACGTGCCCGAATACAAAATGACCGACCAATTATCGGTACCTATGGAGTGAATAGACGAGGCTCGGGGGATATGTATTACAAAGGCGGAAACATGCTCAATACCCTTCGGGAGATTGTTCAGGATGATGAAAAGTGGAGAGCTATCCTGAGAGGGTTAAATCAAGAGTTTTATCATCAGACGGTTTCTACTCGTCAGGTTGAAAATTACATTTCGCAGCAAGCAGGAATCGATTTAAAGCCCTTCTTTGATCAGTATCTTCGTGAAACTAGTATCCCAACGCTGGAATATTATTTTTCAAAAGATAATACCCTTCACTATCGTTGGATGAATTGTATTCCCTCTTTTGATATGCCGGCGGATGTTACGATCGGAGATAAAAAAATCCGGCTTAATCCTACCACTGACTGGCAGGAACAAACCGGATTGAAAGGACAGGTTTTAGAAGTAAACCCAAATTTCTATGTTTCTCTTCTTCGGATGAATTAGAGGTTAGCTTGGTAAAACCGTCTATTATTTTTCTTCAAATTGGAAAATGGACTCGATCGGCAATCCGAAGAGTTTGGCCATTTTGAAGGCCGTGGGCAAACTTGGATCAAATTTTTGCTTTTCAATAGCATTGATCGTCTGTCGGGATACTCCAATGAATTCCGCTAATTCCTCTTGGGTCATCCCTTTTTGTTCTCGGAGGTCTCGGATCTTGTTTTTCATTTGAAGCGACGGGTGTTAATTAATACTGCAGTGAGGTAACAGATACCCGTAAACATCACCAAATAGCCAATTTCCGCATCAAAAGGGATCAAATCTTTTTGGTCTAAAAGAGAAAAGGTCAAGCCTACCACTACCGTAAGACCAAGGGTAATTCCCATCGCTTCCAGATGAATTTTTCGCTCCAATTCATCGAAGTGATTAAATAAATCCCGATTTGCGAGAATCATTAGTATCCCATTTGCCAAGTTTACTATGATTGCAAATGGAGTCAAGAATGAGTGATTATCCCAAATAAATTCCGGTCCTAATGTCGCTATTGCCATGGTTGCTACCCAAGTCCAAGTCCAAACAGCTAGCTTTCTAATTCGTTTTGTTCGTTCCAATTTCATGGTTTCCATAATTATTTTGTAAAGTTGACTTTACAAATGTAAATAAGATTTTACATATGTCAAGTTTTATTTACATTTTATTTCAAAAGATTTAAAAATTGAGATCGAACATCAATTCAATTTGGCTTGATAATCAATTGGTCGTGGGAGGAATTAGACGGGCAACCATAATTCCGGACTGACTTCGATTGCCAGCCAAATAATCATGCAAAGACTTTTCGGATATTTCTACTTCTTGGTTTGCCGAGCTTGCATGCATCAGATGGATTCTCCCGTTTTGTTCCACGGCAAATCCTACATGAACCATATCGAGATTGGAAATGGAAGTGGTGATTGCTATAAGATCGCCAGATTGGATTAGGTTTTCCAACTCACTGATTTTCTCTTTTGGAATGAAAAAATAATCTCGAAGTCGGATGGACGCTTCAATATTTTGTAATTGCTCCACATTTTCCCGATTGCTGAGCTGGGGATAAAATTGGGGGTTTTCGGTCATGAAAGTCGGATGATTTTCATACGGAATCCCACCAATCTCTTTGGTGATGTCTTTTAGAATTCCCTTGTCTTGATTCACAGCTATCCAGTCTGAGAAGTAGTGCAATCGGGAAGCATAGCCTTCATTTTTACCATTCCGATAGCGCAGATTTTCCAGTTCTTTTTCAAAGGTTTCAAAATCATGTTTTTCTTCTGCAGCCATGCGAGCGAGGGTTACGACCGTTTCGAGGTAGGTCGTGCAATCCACTCCCTGCAAGTCAATTACCAATTGCTCTGGGCCAGGGATTTCTAGGGTCTTTTCTACATAGGGTGTTCCTTGAAAATGCTTTCCTATTTCGACAACAAGTTCATTAATTGTGAGCCGTTCAGAACCTAAATCTTCCAATAAGTCAAGGGCTTTTTCTAATCGATCTCGGCTTTCTGAAGAACAAACAGTTTGGGAGTTTGCAATTATGGGAAATAGAAGGAAAGCAAGGACGACGAATAGTTTCATACAGGTAGGTATTTCAATTTTAAATCTAAGGATTAGCTCAAAATGTATTTTTGAAATAGTTAGAAAATTAAGTTGAGAATAAGATAAAATAGGGAAGGACAAAGCAAGCAACCTACTCCCGTGTAAAAGGTTGCTGTCACAGCTCCATAAGGAACGAGGGCTGGATCAGTTGCAGCTAGTCCTGCCGCTACCCCACTGGATGTCCCCATCATGCCTCCAAAGGCCATGGCAGATTCAGGACTTTTTAATCCAATCCTTTTTGCAGCAATGGGAGTGAAGATCGTTACAGCAATGGTTTTGACGACACCAGTAGCAATACTTAGGGCAATTACTTCGGAAGAAGCTCCTACAGCTGCTCCTGTAATTGGTCCAACAATATAGGTGCAAGCTCCTGCACCGATGGTGCAGAGACTGGCTGCATCTCTAAATCCCCAAGCAAGGGCAAGGATAACACCGAGAATAAAGAACAACACAATTCCTACCAAAAGTGAAATCAAACCCAACCAGCCTGCCTTTCGGATTAATTCCAAATTAGCTCCCAAGGCAGTAGCTACGATTGTAAAATCTCGGAACATAGCGCCGCCAACCAATCCTACTCCCGCAAACAAAGATAGACTAGCAAGGCCTTTTTCTCCGTTCCCCCAAATCCCTCCTACATATCCCAAGAGCAAGCCAAGAAAGATGGCGATGGCTGAACCTGGAATTTTAGATCGGAAAATGGTTTTGGAAAGAAGTTCGCCCATAAGGAAAATGACTCCCACACATAAAAAGCCAAAGATCAACCCATTCTTTTCGATCAATCCGATCAAGTTATCCATGATGTTGGGGGTTGAATTTTTTCATAATCCAAGGGAAGGTGAGAAAACCTGCCAAAACCGGGATAATACCTGCAAACAAAGCTAGACTACCGGATGAAACAGCGGATTTCACATTAAGGCTAGCTGCCATGGCAATCACCACCGGGATATACATTTTACTCCAAAAGCTTATTCCTCCGGTCATTTCAGGAGTCATTTGTTTTTTCTGAACCAGCCATTCCTTGCCGAGCATCAGGATAATCATGGCAAAACCTACCCCTCCTACATTGGCTTGGATTCCCAACCAATCTCCTAAAATTTCTCCCATCCATTGACCAAGAAGAAAGGAAACTGCCAAAAGAGCTACTCCATAAATGGTCATGATTCAGAATAGTTTTTTGAGTTCATTTTTGGTCACTTTTCCCAAAGCATTTCGAGGCAATTCCTCCAAAAAGAGAAATTCTTTGGGGATTTTATAGGAGGGTAATTGAGCCCGAAGCCAGTTCTTTAATTCGGAAATATCAACATTTTGATCAGCAACCAAAGCAGCTACTACTTTTTCTCCCCATTCCTCATCAGGGATTCCTACTACGCCACAATCCTTTACAGCTTCATGGGCTCGGATTTTTTCTTCTATTTCCAAGGCTGAAATTTTGTAACCGCCGGATTTGATAATGTCCACCGAATCCCTTCCCAAAATCCGATAGTATCCTTCTTCTACAATCGCGATATCTCCTGTTTTAAACCATCCATCAGCTGTAAAAGCTTTGGCAGTAGCTTCCGGCTTACCCCAATATTCAGAGAAAACGGTTTCACCCTTAACCTGAATTTCTCCTGCGGCGCCAGCTGGTACTTCGTTTCCATTTTCATCGCAAAGCTTCACCGAAACACCTGGAAGAGGCTGTCCGATATGGCCAGGTCTTCGCTCTCCGTCATAGGGGTTGCTAATAGCCATGCCTATCTCGGTCATTCCATAACGCTCCAATAAAGTGTGTCCGGAAATACTTTTCCATTTTTCCATTACCGATACCGGTAGTGCAGCAGAGCCGGAGACCATGAATCTGAATTTTTTCAGCGCCTTTTGGATCTCTTCCTGCTTGGAACTTGGGAGGGTTTCATAGAAAGCAATCAACTTGAAATAAATCGTGGGTACCGCCATAAAGACATTTACCTCTCCTTGGCAAAAGATTTCAAAGACTTTGGCGGGATCAAATTGTGGTAAAAACTCGACTGTTGCACCGGACCATAATGCGCAGGAATTGACATTGATAATTCCGTGCACATGGTGCAAAGGGAGAATAGATAAGATGTGGTCTTTCTCTGACCAATTCCAGGCTTCTACCAAGCTTTTGATTTGGGCGGAGATGGTTTGGTGTGTGCTTAATACTCCCTTAGGCAAACTAGTGGTCCCGCTAGTATATAAAATCATCGCTCCCCGATTTGGATTAATATCCGGTAATGCCCCTGTTGGATAATTCTGGAGGTCCCTCGTCGATAGGTATCTTAGAGTTTGACTTTTTTGGTAAGGGGAGAGTGTCTCTTCAAATTCTGGTGCAACAATCAAAAAGCTGGCTTGGGTATCTTCAATGACATATTGCAAGGAAGGAAAAGGGTAGGAGGTGCAAAGAGGCACTGCTATACCACCAGCTCTCCAAATTCCCCACTGAACCGCTAAATAATCATAAGAGGGGTTGACAATAAAAGCGACTCTTTGTTGGTATAAATCCTTTTGCTCACCTAATAGAGACTGGGCTATTGCCGCACTTCGCTCGAGTAAATCTTGATAGGTGAATTTATTTCCCCTGTCAACAACAGCTGTCCGGGAAGGAAATTGAAAGACTCTTTCAATCAATGGAATCATAGGGGTGATTGCTTGAATACTCCCCAATTTATGCCTTTGGGCTTAATATGTAGAGCCTTTTCGGAATTTTTTGATAGCTGGAAATGGGAATAGAATCATGTAAAATAGAAAAGGGTCGGCTCAAACTGAACCGACCCTTTTGGGTAAACTTCGAAAAGAAATTATTTCTGATAGGTCAAATCAAAACGGTCTAGGTTCATCACTTTAGTCCAAGCGTCCACAAAGTCATGGACAAATTTTTCGCTGTTATCAAATTGTCTTTAGAATTATGCTGGAGAAAATCAAAATAAAAAAAGAGGCTACCTAATGGATAGCCTCTTTTCTAAATTAAACCAGGAAGGTTTTATGATTCGTAGTTGACCGAATTATCCAATAAGATCGCATCCAAATCTTCTCCTGGAAGAGCGATAACTTGCTCGCTTTCGGGATCCCATTCAATTCTTCGTCCGATTTTATAAGATAGCCCTGCCATATGAGCGGTGATGGCTTCTTCGAAACCTTCATTGATTCCACAGCTTGGGCTACCGCCATTTCGTACACAACTCAACCATTCCCGAATGTGAAGGAAGGTAGAATCAACTCGTTTTCCATCTCGGTAGGTCCATAGAAGGCCTTTGTTGGCAAAGTACTTCGCTGTAGCCGAAGTGACGGCATCTACACCATCTGCACTTGGGTCATATTGATAGATAGGAACGGCAGGATCTATTCTTCCTTCCTGAATCATATCCTTGTATTGAGAAGATCGAGGATCTGCATAGATGGTTAGAATATTTCCCAATTCCATGCTGGCATCATGCCCCATCAAGACCGTTCCTCGGTCAAATTGGTTTCCAAGTGTAGCACTATAGACCAAAGACATTCCTTTTTCCTTTCCTGGTTCCTGACTGGAGCCGGTACTGAAATCCGGAAAGTCCATATTTACCTGCATGACATCCGGTACATTTCTGCCGTCTCGGTGAGTGTAGATTCCTCCCGATGCAGTTACATATTTCGGAATTCCCATGTTCAAGACGCAATTGATTCGATCATAGTCATGGGTCAGCAGGTCGCCGGACAAGCCCGAACCATAGGCCCACCACTTTCTCCAACGGAAGAAATGCTCTTTATTAAAAGGTTCATAAGGTGCATTACCTAGGAATGCATTCCAGTCGATGGTTTCCGTATTTGCATCTGGATGAATAGGGTATTGCCAAGCTCCATTGTCATCATTTCTGTTGGTGTTAGTCACTACCAGGGAAACATGGCCCAATGTGTTTTTTGCAATAGCATCTTGGGCTGTAAGGAAACTTAAAGTTTGCCTATGCTGGTGTCCCACGGCTAAGACCGTTCCTGGGTTTCTTCTTACAGCATCCCGTAATAAATAGGTTTCGGAAATAGTATGTGTCATTGGCTTTTCCACATACACATGGATTCCTGCCTCTATAGCTGCCTGTGCCATGGGAGCATGCCAATGGTCAGGAGTAGCAATAATCACCGCATCTACATCTCCACTATGGATTAAATCCAAATAACTAGCGTATCGCTTGCAAGGATTATCCGGTGTATTGAAGGAGCGAAGGGCATTTTCTGCCCGCACATCAAAGATGTCGCAGATGCCGGTCAATTTCACATTGAGATTTTCCTGGGCTTTGAAATCTTCTAGTCGTTTATCGTTGGGATTTTCTTGACTGGATTTCGCCATGGCTTCCAGCCATTCTTGGGTGGCAAAACCCAAAGCACGCATCAATTGCTCGCCTCGAATACCAAAGCCGATTAATCCTACCCGAACAGGGTCTCCTTCCATGGATCCAGATGGTGGTGGAGGACTAGCTTTGATATTTAATCTTTCAAGGAGTAATTCTTTTTCAAGTTTGGATTTTCTGGTGGAGTCCAATCCGGCTACCCATACCGATCCTAGGATGGGAAGGCCTGCCAGACTTTTTAACCAGTCTCTTCGGGAAAATCCGCTGAATAGTTTTTTATCTGTTGACATGAGTTTGCTGGGTTTAGTGGGATTGGGTTTGGATTTCTTTTTTGTGGAATAACCTTTGCAAACCAAAATTCAGGGAAGTTGGAAAAAGGTATACGACAAGAAGAGCTACCGCTTCGATAAGGTTTTTATTGACGATCCAATAACTACCTTCTGTAATGCCTTGAGGATGTCCCGGAAAAGGTGGGTGGGCTAGGTAGTAAAGCAATAATAGGCCGATTCCAAGAATACTTGCCAATTTGGTGCGGAATCCCAAAATAAGAGCTGCCCCAACAAAGATTAGGGTTGCAATATTCAGGGTATCCACGATAGAAATCATAGAATCACTGCCTAACCAGTGAAAGACTGATTCCATGTATGATGCGCTGAGCAGATAGCCTTTGGCTGTCCAAGCGGGTGTGTAAAGTTTGATGACACCTTCATAAAGAAAATGCCATCCCACTAACAGCCGTAATAACACCAGAGCGGTGGTTTGGGCCGAAGATAAGGACTGTGGTTGCGACATAGCTTCTGAGTTTTGATTTTTTGAATGAACGATGATAAGGCATATCTCTTTAAAAAATCATGAGGAAAGTCAGTGAATTGAATGAGGTTTGTCTGAAAGGCATTGAAGTTCATTGATTTCGGTCCTGATGGTATCATATTTTGTATATATACTTATTTATAAAATTTTATTTTTCTATTTGGAATTTTTTAAAAACTAGTTTTAAATTTCTTTTATCAAGTCAGCAACATCAGATGACTATGAAGACCTCTAGTTCAAGCAAACAGCTATTTGAAAACCCATTTTTGGAGAGATTCTCCAGATCCAATGCAATTGCTGTCATCAGTGCTTTATTCATTTTGGCCTTTATTGTTTTCCTGTATGGCCTTTATATTCAAGTTATGGCCATCCCTAGTCAAATAGCCTGGCTTTTGATTGGACTTTTGGTGTTTTCTTTTGCCGAATATTTGATTCATCGCTACGTTTTTCACCACGGAAATTATCGGGAAGGGAAAAGCTGGCAATCCAAATTCCATGGGATTCATCATGATATTCCTTCTGACCGAGAGCGATTGACTTTGCCAATGCCTTTGGCTTTGGCTGTTTCTTCCCTTGTGTTTTTTCTTTTTAAGTTTCTGATGGGGTCTTTGGCTTATGGCTTTTTCCCAGGCTTTATTTCAGGGTATGCCTTGTACCTTTTGGTTCATTATTGGATTCACACGCGAAAACCACCTAGAAATAGGTTAAAAGTGCTTTGGAGAAATCATCATATTCACCATCATGTGAATGAACATAAAGCCTATGGAGTAACCACCCCCTTTTGGGATTGGGTCTTTGGGACATTGCCTTAATTATCACAGCCCATCAAAAGAGTAATCAGTATGAATGTTCAAAACGGAATCGCTATCGCCATTGCATGGCCGGAATTTGTGGGGAAGCAAACAGGTACTTGGTATGATAAGCCCATGACTTTTCTGGGATTCAATAAAAACTTCCATTACCGAGTAGGGCATGCTTCCTTGGTGTTGATTTCTAAAGATGATGGGAACTGTAAGTATTTTGACTGTGGTCGCTATCATGCTCCCTATCAATATGGCAGAATCAGGGATGAATCCTCCGACTCGGTTTTATCCATTCAGACAAAAGCTAATTGGGAAAAGGATCGAATTGAAAATATTCAGGAGATTCTTCAGGAGATTCAAAGGAACCCATGGAGTTTTGGGATGGGGCCTTTAGCAGCTTCTTATTGTGAAATCAATTATGACCGAGCTTTGGAAAAAGTAAAGAGAATGCAAAGTAATGGCATCATTCCATTTGGACCATTTACATTGAATGGTACCAATTGTTGTCGTTTTGTACGATCTGGGATCCTGGCTGGAAGTCCAAAGTTATCAGGAGTCAAGCAGGTTTTATTGAATTACTTTTGGCATTTAAAGCCCATGCCGATTACTAATGTCGATTTATTGAAAAATAAGCTTGTGATATTTTCAGAAAATCAGGAGACTAATCATGGAAAATATCATAGTACTGGGGCATACACTTGGGAAACGGTTCATGGAACCTTACCTGAGCCTTCAAGACCAGAGAATATTCCCATGGATAGCCAGTGGCTAGCTGGAGAGGTTTCAGGGTCTTGGTTTCATCTCCAAAAAGAAGGTAGTCAGTTCCGTATTTCTCGATATTCTCCAGAAGGATTTGAAGAATGTACCGGTATTTTTTCATGTATTTCTGATCATACTTTTAATCCTGAAGCACCCTTCGAATTCACTTATTTATCTCATTGTAGTCATGTAAGTTTGATTCAAGCTGGCAAAATGCTGGAATTCCAAAGAGTTCAATAAAGTAGAGGGGTTAAAAAAATCGATCGCATCTGGCTACTTACCTAAATCTTCTGCTTAGGTGATATTTGTCAGGAGATTAGTCCCTTTTTCTGGCTAGTTTTAATAAATCCGTAAAGGATTAGGTAATGGTCAAATGAATTGATGAAATAAACAAAATTTTAAAGCCATGAGAACTCTTCAAAGCCTGCTTCGAGAAATAATGCAATTGACAACGAATATTGAGAATAATTTCCCGGAGCTCTACAATAAGCTAAATGAAAACCCAATAACTATCCCCTCAGAAAAGCATCCAAAAATCGATCAAGAAGTTTTGCAGGACTATCTCGAAAGTCTCAAAAAGCTACTAAGGGAAGAGTTGGAAGAGCAGGGAATGAGTTGAATTCTTTGCTGATGACATACTGATGGATATTACTTGGCTCAAAATAGAGGATCCTATCTTGCTCGCTTTTTTGGCTACCTTATTTACTTGGGGTGTGACCATGGCAGGAGCGGCATTGGTTTTTTTCTTTAAGGATATTCATCGTAGGGTCATGAACCTCATGCTGGGATTTACAGCAGGTGTGATGATCGCCGCAAGTTTTTGGTCCCTGCTGTCTCCGGCGATAGAAATAGTGGCCGAGGAAGATCCTGATTTTGCATGGTTTCCCGCTACCGTTGGCTTTTTGTTAGGGGGTGCTTTTTTGCTCCTTATTGATAAAATTTTACCACACTTACACCGGAGCTTACCCGTCTCCAAAGCTGAAGGAATCCGAACTTCCTGGCAACGTAGTGTCCTCTTAATACTTGCGATTACACTTCACAATATCCCGGAAGGATTAGCTGTGGGGGTGGCTTTTGGAGCCTATGGAGTCAGTCAAGACCCCGCTATTTTAACCGGTGCTATTCTTCTTGCCATAGGCATTGGCCTACAAAATTTTCCTGAAGGAACTGCAGTTTCAGTTCCTTTGCGAAGAGAAGGATTTTCAAGAAGAAAAGCTTTTTTCTATGGTCAGTTATCTGGTATTGTAGAGCCAATTGCCGGTGTATTGGGAGCCATAATGGTGGTAAGTATGTCTCACCTATTGCCCTATGCCTTAGCTTTTGCTGCAGGGGCAATGATTTTTGTGGTTATCGAAGAGTTGATTCCTGAATCCCAACAGGGAAATGAAACGGATTTGTCAACCATAGGAGCAATGATTGGCTTTGCATGTATGATGATGCTAGATGTGGCCTTGGGCTGATTTGCATTTAAAATCACTTTTTAATGGATTTTTCAGTCCCTTATATCCTTTATCTAGGTGATATTTATCATAGTAATTTCTTGGTTAATTGGCTTACTTTCTTGGGATTTTAGGTGATATAAACCAATAAACCATGCTCAAACTCAAGAGTAATGTCGCTATCAGTGAGTCCGGATTTGTCTTTGATGCAGGGACAGGGGACTCTTTTTCCCTCAATGCTACTGGACTGGAGATTGTTCAACTGATTCAAGCAGGGAAAGATTTTCCGGTGATTTTGCAGACCCTTTCTGAAAAATATGAGGTTGACCCGGAGAGTTTTGAACGCTACTATTATGATTTTGTAGCTACGCTAAAACAAATGAATTTAATCGAACAAGATGGAGAAGATTAAAGTCACCGTAGCGTTATCCGGGTTGAACAATATTGACAGTCCGGGACCGGGTGTTCCCGTCATTCGTGGATTGAAGGAATCTGAATTACTCGATGTCCGAATTATAGGACTTGCCTATGAAAATTTGGAGCCGGGGATATACATGCATGAATTAGTGGATAAAACCTATAAAGTCCCCTATCCTTCAGATGGTGTCGAGCCTTTTTTGGATAGAATTAGATATGTACATGAACAAGAAAATATCGGAGTTTTAATCCCCAATTTTGACTCAGAGTTATTTACCGTCATGAAGTCTGAACGGATTCTTAAGGAAATGGGGATTCGTACTTTTTTGCCGACTCTCCAGCAATTTGAAGAAAGACATAAATCGAATTTGCCTGAGTTCGGAAAAAAATATGGAGTAAAAGTGCCTTATAGTGAGCCTATTTTGAGTTTACAAGATTGGAGAGGAATTGAAGAAAAATTCAACTATCCGGTTGTTGTCAAAGGGAAATTTTATGACGCCCACATCGCTTATGACCGTGAGCAGGTATCTATTTATTTCAACAAAATTGCAGCTAAATGGGGGCTTCCCATTGTAATCCAAGAGTTCATTAGAGGAACAGAAGTCAATGTGGTGGCGATGGGAGATGGAAAAGGCAATACCATCGGGGCTGTGCCAATGCGAAAAACCTACATTACCGACAAAGGAAAGGCTTGGGGTGGCATTACCCTGAAGGATTCAGCGATGTTGGAATTAACGGATCGGGTGATTTCCCAAACGCGCTGGAGAGGTGGTATGGAGCTGGAATTGATCCGGACAGCTAAGCAAGAACTTTACCTCATAGAAATTAATCCGCGATTGCCAGCATGGGTGTACTTAGCGGTGGCTTCAGGTCAGAATTTACCTGAGGCTTTGGTCCTGTTGGCTTTAGGACAGGAAGTTAAGCCATTTGATGAATATGAAGTAGGAAAGCTTTTTATCCGCTATTCCTATGATATGATTTGCGATTTGAAGGCATTTGAAAAGTTTTCTACTACCGGAGAACTCTAAACTATTTTACCCAACGACCATGAATAAGCTAACTTTTGAACGTCCCATCATTCAACGAATAAACGCCGGGCTTCCGAGTAAATATGGAATGCCTAGGCGCTTGGAACCCTTAAGTCTTATTGATGGGGTATCCATCGAATCCTTGCTTCAGGAATTTGGTTCACCCTTATTTATTCTTTCAGAACAGACCATCCGAAAAACGTATCGGGAAGCCTATCGGGCATTTAGTTCCCGCTACCCAAAGGTTCAATTTTCCTGGTCCTACAAAACCAATTACCTGAACGCAGTTTGCAATATTTTCCATCAGGAAGGTGCATGGGCAGAAGTCGTTTCCGGCTTTGAGTTTCAAAAGGCTCTTGCCAATGGTGTGCCCGGTGAATTGATTTTATTCAATGGTCCGGATAAATCCCGTGAGGATCTAAAAATAGCTATTCAACACCAATCCCTAATTCATATCGATCACTTTGATGAATTGTATGAGCTTATTCATCTCAGTAAGGAAATGGAGGAAAGGCCCAAGGTTGCCATAAGGGTAAATCTAGATACTGGAATCTATCCGCTTTGGGATCGCTTTGGATTCAATTTTGAAAATGGAGAGGCATGGGATGCGATCAATAGAATTATGACCAGCCAAAGATTGGATTTGGTAGGTCTCCACACTCATATAGGTACCTATATGCTCAGTACAGATTCCTATCGTATTGCCGCAACCAAATTAGCTAGTTTGGCGGTGAAACTCGAACGAAAATACGG
>JABXHZ010000193.1 GCA_013373335.1 Cyclobacteriaceae bacterium
CTCTCGATGGATTTATCAGGGGTTCCCTCCAGGTTTTCAAGATTAGCATAGCGCTCACGCAACTGCCGGCGTGTCTGCTCGAGATTTCGCAATTGTAGCTACAATTCCTTTTTATGAAATGGTTTTTCCAAATCCACTTCACCGCCACATTCCAAACCTGCAAGCTTGGATATATATCAGGCTTGACCTTATGTTCTAAAAAATTAACTATTGTTCCAACTGCGATTTTTCTCTGTATTTGCTGGGAGATAGGCCCGTTTCCTTTGTAAAGATTTTGGTGAAATATGGGAGGCTTTCCACCCCTACTTCGATAGCTACTTGGCTGATATTCATTTCCGAAGTCCGCAGTAGCCTGATAGCTTGATGGATGCGTACCTTCTTGATAAAATGTGAAGTGGAATGACCTGTCAACGCCTTGATTTTATTGTGCAACTGTGTGCGACTCATCCCAACTTTCTTGGATAGCTCTGGTACGCCAAAGTTTTTTTCATGCATGGATTCTATAATGATTTCCCGAAGTCGGAAAATGAAGGTATCTTCTCTCTCGATGGATTTATCAGGGGTTCCCTCCAGGTTTTCAAGATTAGCATAGCGCTCACGCAAATGCCGGCGTGTCTGCTCGAGATTTCGCAATTGTAACTGCAATTCCTTTTTATGAAAAGGTTTTTCCAAATACACATCAGCGCCACATTCCAAACCTGCAAGCTTGGATCCAATATCAGCCTTTGCCGTTAATAAGACGATCGGTATATGACTAGTCCGATCATCATGTTTGATCTCCTTGCACATGTGCAGACCATCTAAACGAGGCATCATCACATCACTAATGATGATGTCAGGGGCTTTTTCAAGTGTTATCTCAAGTCCCTCCTGTCCATCAGCCGCAAAAAGCAGGTTATACTCCTCTTTCAGGCAGGTGAAGAGATATTCAGCAACATCCCGATTATCCTCAACAATCAATAGTGTAGAAAGGTCTTTTTTGACTGAGCCTCCTTTAATTAATGATTTTTTGTCGGTGCTGCCGGAATTTAATGCTTTCATTGGAAATACCTCTTGGGCGCTTGGTTCAGACAGTGCAACGTTTGTGTAGGGAAGCATTACTTGAAACTTAGTTCCTTGGCCTGGTATACTTTGCACATTGATATTGCCTTTTAGCAGTTTTACCAGCTCATGAACTAGGGATAGTCCTACTCCAATACCACCTTTACCTTGATTTACCTCTTCCTCCACCTGAAAGAAGCGATCAAAAATATTAGGAAGTTTATCCTGAGTAATTCCAATTCCTGTATCGATCACTGAGATTTGGTAGAGCGGATGATCTATATTTCTATGAACTTCTACCAAAACACGTACTTTTCCCCCTTCAGGGGTAAATTTTATTGCATTGGTCAGCAAGTTGGATACAATGTGATTCAGCTTTTCGGGATCATAATCTAATACCAGTGAGCTCTCAGTTGATTCGAATTCCAATTCAACATTTTTTTGCTCCGCCAATGAATGAAATGATTCAATAAAATACTTTAGAAAAGTGATGACATCCCCCTGAACGTAACTAGCAGATATATTACCAGCCTCCAACTTACGAAGTTCCAGAATCTGGTTAATAAGTCTCGACAATTGATTGGCATTTCTACGAATGATGTCCTTCTCCTTTACCTGGTTCTTGATCTGTTCCACCATTCCTAGGATGACAGTCAAGGGGGTACGGAATTCATGAGAAATGTTGGTAAAAAAGCGGGTTTTTGCCTTATCCAGCTGCTGGAGCTGAACTGCCTGCTCTTTGATAAGCTCCTTATCTTTGACCAACTGCTCCGTCCGGAGTTTTACTTCTCTTTTCAGTCGATGTTGCTCTCCCTTTATCCTCATGACATATAAGTAGATCCCTAAAAGAAAGGGTATGGAGATTAATGCATAAAACCACCACTTGCGATAGAAAAACTCATCTACCTGAATTGGAATCTCAAGAGGAATTACTACAGGATTTAATTGCTTATCGACACCTTGAACCTGTATAATATGTTCACCAACCGGTAAGTTATTAATCGTCACCTGTGAGGCTGCTCCTAAATTTATCCAGGGAACTTGTGAAATTTGCTTATCAGTAGATTTTGCCGGTACTATGCGATATTCGTACGACTGTCGCGGAAGGTCTGAATAACTTGATAGTGCAAAGTCGAGGTTTATATAGCGTTTTGCAGCTGAGATGTGTATCGTACTAAGCTTATTAAAGGAGCCATTGATATTAACATCCTGATTCTTCTCATTACTGTAATACCCAAGGCTAGTTAGGTAGATTAAATTCCGCTGCTTATCAGCCAATGTATTAAGAATGTAATCAGGTTCAAGGATGCTAATACCTGCGGTTCCTCCAAATGCCAACTTGCCATTTGGAAGTTTCGCAACAGCCGAAGGTCTGATTTGATTGTCGATCAATCCGTCTGATTTTCTAATGTTGTAGAGCACTTTTCCTTTCGGACTTACAACGCTTATCCCATCAAATGTTGCAACCCACCGGTTCGATTGATCATCAACTATGATTTCTACAATTACATTGTTTGCCAAACCTTGTGGTACAGACACTTGCTCGACATCATTGGTTTTAGGATCATAAATGAGAATCCCGTTTTTATCCGTGCCTAACCAAAACCTTTCATCTTCCCCTTGGGAAATAGAGGTGATGTTTAAATCATTTGGGAAATCAGGATGATTTATATGCTCAACACTATTGTTAGATAAGTCAAAATGCCAAAGTCCATTTTGTGCTCCCACCCAAAGGGAATGTTCTCCAGCGAGAAGCAAATCATTCACTTTAGCTTCTATACTAAAAGCAGAATCTTCGAGAATAAAAGGTTTGCTGCTTCCCGTTGCGGTATTATAAATGAGAAATTGTCCAAAATTGTTAAATTGTTTATTATCACTAAACAGCGCAATTTCCTGATCATTAATAAAAACAAATTGTTTAAATCCTGTTTCAATAGGGAATAGATCTATTTTATTATCATCTGGATTGAAAGAGAGCAAACTCCCTTTGTTTGGCTGTGCGTAAGACATCCATATCCTCCCATTTTTTGGGATTAAAGGTGATAATTCCCTCAACGGCACATAAGTGTCTTCTATACGCCTCCATGTATGATTGGTAAGATTAAGCAACGTGAGCTGACCATCTAGATTTACTAGTAAGGTCGAGGTATCAACACCAACCATTGCACGTGCACCAGACCCAACCGAAGTGTTAAGGGTTTCAATTTGCAGGTTTGGATGCAGACCCATTATAGCCATACCCTTTTCCATCACTGTCGATCCTATTTCATTTAGAAAATTGGAACCGAAGTACCTGCCATGCGGTCGGTAATCAATTTCGACTTTCTTGTTCATTTGATGTAACAGTCCGGTATAGTTATACCAGCATCCGGCCTGGTCTATCAATAAAGCTTGAAAATCTTTTACCTCAAATGGTGAAACACCCATTTTATAATATCCTGAGGTAATCAACACATTCTTGTTATTGTCTCGGGCAAAGAAGACCCTTAACATATAATCAGCTCTGTTTTCCCTCACTATTAATTCGTTCAGTCGATGATCTTGCTTTAACTGACCATTATGGATATTAAGCGTGAAAAAACCATTTTGGTGACCGAGATAAAGCAATAGCTCATCTTTTTGTACGCCAATCATATTCCAATAGAAGCTGACGTTGGGGACATCCTTCCAGTTCTTTTTTATCAAAGGCATGCCCTCAAAATCAGTCCATGGTGTAAACTCCATTGCTCCACTGTTCAAGGAAAGCTTCACCAGCCCCTTACGTTGGTGAAAAAACCAGGCGATGTTCCCAGTCACCTCAAATGGGTATTCCAGGCGTTGGGGAGTAATGGGAATTAGATCATCCTTGAAATCTAGTTCAATAGATCCTGCATGCTTTGCTATTCCATTTTTTATGTGGGTTACTCGATATGTTTCTTTGCCAAGGTTATATTTTTCAAATATTTCTGCAGTTAAAACTAAAACACCTCCTTCCGGATGCGGAGCCATGTTAAGCAGCTTTTCATTAGCCTCCAGCTTATGAAAATACTGTATGTCCTTATCAGGATGCCAGTAAAATAGCGTTTTGTTTAAGCGATCAGCTCCATACAGAAACCCATCTAACCCCTCTCCCATAATAAACCAGATTGGTGATGCGCTCTTTTTTGACAACACGTCCGGCTTTAATTCATGGAAAATACTTTTCGTACCATCAAACTGAAAAAAGGATACCCTGAATTGTGCGGAGGCCCTCGTATCAGGGTTTACCCACATTCTTCCTCTGCTGTCAACAAACACATTGTTCAAGTTATTTGAGGCCAGACCATCACTCAAAGTGTAATGTTCTATTGAAGAAACAAAAGGTGGATTGTGAAAACGGATCGAATCGCTGGCATAAACTGCCGTATTTCCCGCTAATAGGATGGTTAGGAATATTCCAATTAGTTTTGCAAAAAGAGCTAATGAATTGTTTAACCTTGATTTCATTTAAGTACTAATCAGTGCGAAATTTGGTTGAAATTGATATTCAAAAAAATGACATATTGTATAGAATAAAGTTCTCAGATATTTCAATAGGCGATTCAATGAGATATATCAAATTTAACAGTTTCAATATGATATAATAATTTAAATACCCAGTTACTTTCCATTTCACAACAGATTTCTTCTACTTTTCAGCCAGCCTGGTGAGCTTTGATTGCTTTGAATATCTGCCTCTCTGTGAATATTAATTTCTTCCTATTAACCATTTAAAGTTGATCATTTCAATAAAACTCTCAAATGGCCGACTTTTAGGGAAACCTACACCATTTCGGGTTCCTATTTTAAAGAGGAAGTAAATCATTTTACTTTACCTGAACTAGTTAATTAAATATCTACACATTTTTAAAATAGAAAACACCTTACTCCGGTTGCAACTATCGTTGATAGGGGGAGCCAATGCAAAAAAGAGATCAGAAATGATCTCTTTTTTTGTTTTAACACTACTTCAAATACTTTTTTCTGTCATTTTGGAACTTTATCCAGGCGAAACCGGAATTCAAAGTGATATCAATCCTGGCTAAAAAGACTAAGCTATTTTGGGCATTCTAATCTGAATAAGTCCTGAAGAAAACAAAGTCAGCAATCCAATAAGAATAATTGCATATTCTACTCCAAAATAGTCAGCTATCATTCCAGAAATTACAGCTCCAAACGCATATCCTAAATCTCGCCACAAGCGAAAAACCCCAATACTTTCTGCACGTTGCCTTGGGTGGGTAACTTGTGCTATGGTTGCTAAAAAAGTGGGGTAAACCAAGGCCGTCCCAAATCCCAATAGAGCCAAAAGCCCTATTAAAAACCCAAGATTTTCTGAAAACGAGATACCCAAAATGGCAATTCCCTGTAGGAACATTCCCCAAAAAAGCATTTTCTTTTTGGAATAGTGATCTGACATTTTTCCGGTGAATAATTGCCCAATCCCCCAGATAGAAGGATAAATAGCTGCCAAAATCCCAATCTTTTCGTAATCAAATCCTAAAGAGATCAAATAGACTGGTAATAATCCCCATATCATCCCATCATTCAGGTTATTTACAAGTCCAGCTTGAGTCACTGAGCTCAGTACTTTGTGTTGAAATGTTGTCTGTAAAAAAACTTGATCCAGTAGCTGAACCTTTGATGCCGTACTTTCCATCTTCACAAAGTGTCGGGTATCATTTACCCAAAGCCAGGTAAATAATAAACCCATCATAGATAGTACCACTCCAATGTAAAAAGGATAAGGAGTAAGACCATAACTATTGGCAACAACTCCAGTCAAAAAAGCAATGATTCCTACTGCTAGATACCCCGCAAATTCGTTGATACCCATCGCAAGACCCCGGTCTTTTTCTCCGACTAAATCAATTTTCATGACCACTGTACTGCTCCAGGTGAAGCCTTGACTGATTCCCAATAAAATATTTGCTGCAATGACCCAAGCCCAACTAGGAGCAAATATCAAAATCCAAGGCACTGGAATGACTATCAGCCAGCCTACTACAAGAAGCCTTTTTCGCCCGTATATATTTGCCAGCCGACCTGCATAATAGTTTGAAATAGCTTTGGTAATTCCAAATGCTACAATGAATGAAAGAATTGCTGTTTTGGAGGCTATTCCAAATTCAACCTCGGCATATTGTGGGAAAATACTTCGCTCCATACCGATCATTCCGCCTACAAATGCGTTGATCAAGACCAGAAGCCCGAATTGTTTCCTATTTTTCTTTAATCCGAGTTCAGCATTCATCCTGTATCCAACTTGAATACAAAACTGAGATTGTTCGAATCCGAAAACTTTTACATTTGTTAAAAAAATGAGACTACCTCTTATAATCTTATAATCATCTTTTCTGTCCTCGAATTCGACTCAAGCTTACCTGGGTGATCCCCAAAAAAGAAGCCACATGCTTCAAAGGAATCTTATGAATCAATTCAGGTTTTTCCTCCAACAGCTTCTCATATCTTTCCTCAGCTGTTAAAAACTGGATATTCTCCAAACGCCTTAGCGTTTCTACAAAAGCATTTTGTATAAGTAGTCGAAAGAGACGCTCCAAATCATGGTGTTCATCAAATAGCCCAAACAAGGCCGCTGCTGGAATAGCAACTACCTTCGATTGCTCTAAAGCTTGAATAGCCTTATTACTAGGACTCTTGGTAAATAAGCTTTCTGCCCTTACAATTAAATCATTTGGAAAGGCAAAATACTCCGTAACCTCGACACCTCCCTTTAGGTAAAAAATCCTCCCTATTCCTGAAACCATAAAATAAATCGTCTTACAGGTAGCCCCAATGGCCTGAATTTCTTCATTTTTATCATATTCTATTACCGTACAAAGCTCAATTAAATCAGATCTTGCTTGGGTAGAAATGGGTTGAAGTTTTTGAAAAAAGGAAAAGAGTGGTTTAAGCGAATTCATACAAATTCAAGATAATAAATTGAAAGCTGAAAAAGTCTTTTGAAATTATGATAAGATTTACCAAGGGTACTAGAAATAAATCAATAGCGAACAAATTATCTTCTTCCGATTTCTTATCTCATAAAAAATCTCCAAACTATTTAACCCCAGCTGCAGCTTTTGTCAGGAGGGGGAGCAAAACCACTCCAATTTCATTTAAAATAGGATTTTTTGGTTACAACTTTTTTTTGTTGAAAATCATAACTATAAAACTACAACTTCAAATTCTAGGGGATTTCAAAAATTCTTGAGAAGAAATTGAATCGTATTGGTGAAAAAGAATCGTTCAACAATTTCTTTTCCTTGAATTGCATAATTTTCTCTGACAGATAATCTCCCTTTTTTTAAAAAATTGTCTGCTAGTTTTTCTAATTCTTTGGATAATGGCTCTAAATCCTCCGCTGTCAATATTCCAGGAAACGGATAAATGCTTCCATCGAAATCAGTTCCCAAGCAGGTATTTCCCCAAGCAAATAACCCATTTCTATCACAAACTTCAGCAAAATGCTGCATTTGGTTCCAAATAAGTCCAGCGGATATTTCGAGATTTTGATTCATATTTTTGAACTTGAATAAACCGTTAACTCTACGGATATCAACATGGATATTCAAATCCATTTGAAAAGCAAAAAGCCCTCCTGATTGTGCCAATTTGATAATTTCTTCATCATAAAAATTCAATTCAGTATCATTAAAAATATTTACATAAGGAGAAGAGACCTCATTGTTCTTAATAGACCGGCCAGTCAATGCTCCATGGCTGATGATTAAAGGAATGGATTCATTGGGAAATTCTTCCTCCAATAATCGATAATAGTCCATCCGGGACTTCAAACTCATGTGTTTAAGATCAATCAGAATTCGTCGACCATTGCTTTTGCTTAATAATTCACGAACTACATCGCTCCCTAAATAAGTCAATCCAATCCCAAGATTTTTTTCTTGATTAACCAGATTTCCCAATCTTTGAAGACTTCTAGCGTGTCCACATAGGTCATTATTGAAATTATGAGCTAAGCCAATAAAAAATGGAGGGAATTCCCAATTTTTGACCTTTCTGACATTGGATAGAATCTCATCCTTGTCCAGCATTGAACCATAATCTTCCAAACCTGTATTAAAAACATGTGCCCCTTCAATAGTAAAGATTACTCCAATCTCGTTTTCAGTTTTTAGATTTCTTTTTAAATCTTCAGTATCCTTTAGGGGTTTCCAACTTTTAAGGATCCCATCCACCCTATTTTCCTTTCTTGAATTGATGAAAAAAAGGTATTCATTTTGAAGATCCTCAAAATAACTTAAGTGCTGTTGAATATATCTAATCCTTTCATATCCAATCTCTATTCCCCAATTTGCCAATCGGGCGGCCAAGCCATTCCATATATAAGGATTATGGAAAAAGCCCTTTTCAAAAGGATAAAGAGAAACAAGAGCTACTTTGCCATTGGCTCTAGATAGAGTACTAAGGTCTGTTTGTGAAAACTTAGTAATGCCTGTTTTCTCATAAATTTTGCGAGTAAAAAAGTCTTGCTTTTTGGTATACCAAATATCGGCTTTAGGATGGTATTGATTTGAAAAAGAATGTCCAAATGCTTTAAGATTTGGGTGGCAATGAAGGTCGGTATATTGGAAACTCCGCATTTTTTAACAGATTACATATTCTGCTCCCAAATACTCTCATCAGCACTATTACTTTTTATCAGCTTATAATGATCACGGAATGCTTGCCATATAGAAATTGACTTATAAACTAACCCATTTTCAATACAAAAATTTTTTATTTCCTCGGTCACTTCTTTCGCATAGAGATAACTGATATTGGGGAATAAGTGATGGGCGATATGAAAATTAAAATTGGCCATAATATATCTTGTGAACCAATTTTCTTCCACCAAATCATTAGTGGTAAATAACTGATGTCTTAACCAGCTGTTCGGCAAAGTTTGGTTATCCCCGACCAAAGGAAAATGATTATTGACATTGACATGAGGAGGTAACAGTACAAAAAGACCAAAAACACCAGCGAATATAAACATAAGTAATCCCGCTAGTATAACCTCGAAAACAGAAAAATGGGCAATATAAATAGGTAACAGAAAAACGTATCCAACAAAGAAAAACTTAAAAAGAAAAAGCTTAACATACTCGACAAGCGATATTGGACCATATTTTCCCTCACCTAAAATATGCTTTATAAAATCCCTAAAATCACGAACCAAAAACCAGTTAAGAAGAAAAAAGGGATATAAAATAATTATATAATGCTGGTATTTGGTTAGCCATTTTCCTTTTTCATTGGGATGGACTTTCAAAAATTTACTCTTTTCAATGTCACTGTCCCATCCTGCAACATTAGGATAATTGTGATGGAAAATAACATGCCTTTTCTTCCATATAAAACTATTTGCTCCCAATATGTCAAAAATTAGCATATATATATGGTTAAAGGATTTTTTAGAAAAAAGATTTTCATGGCATACTTCATGAATTAAGTTCAAAAAAATGATAACCACCATCAGCCCCATAAATGCATAACACAATAAGAAAATCAAATAATTGGCCGTTGACAAAGCAAAAAGATAAAAAGCCAAATAGAGCAGTGGAAAGACGAAGGCTTTAAAAATCAATTCATTCTCTCGTTTCTTTAATGCTTTTATTCTACGAAAAACCCTAGACCTCAGAGTGGCAATCAAATTTCCATCCTCAATATTTGATTCAAATATGGGGTGTTTCACTCTTGATTTATTCAATGTCTCCATAACGTCACTTTTAGCAATGAAATAAATATCAAATAAAGATGTCTAAAAACTATCTAAACTCTCTTCTCCAATTTGATCGATGATTTTCCATTTTTCTGAACCAGGAGGTCCAAAAAGGAAATATATTTTTGATTTGAATTTTGATATCTTGGGTAGTTGCCTAAAAATATCAATATACTCATGCAGGATAATTTTTGCGGGATTTTGTGTATAAATATTGTGTGTAATCCCATAAACCGGTTTTTCAATTTCCGGTTGGTAAGTCCCAAAAATGTGATCGAAAAGGATCAATATACCTCCCATATTTTTATCCAAATAGTGCGGATTACTTCCATGGTGTACTCTGTGGTTGGAAGGTGTATTGAAAATTAAATCTAAAAAGCCAAGTTTTCCAATTCGCTCAGTATGGACAAGAATATTCCAAATCGTTGAAATAGATTCATTAAGCAGAATCATCCAAGGTGGAATTCCAAAAAGACAAAGCGGCGCCCAAAAAATAAACCTATAAAAGGTATGGATAAAATTAACTCGAAATCCTACAGAAATATTGTAGTGTAATGAGGAATGATGCGTAACATGAGCAGCCCAGAATATTCTAGATTTATGTCCTAATAAATGAAATAGGTACATGATGAAATCACAAGAAAAGAAACCTAAAATCCATAAACCGATGGTAATTTCAGGTTTGAAAAATGCAAATTCATAAACAATGCTGTAGAGACCAAAAGCAACGCCTTTCATGAATAACCCCACTGCCAGAATGCACATTCCAACTACAAAATTGGCTAACATATCCTTAACCTCATTTTCGAAATGGCTTTTCTTCCAAGTGAGGTATAGTTCAACCATGAAAATCAATATCATCAGGGTTGCTCCAATTGAATCAATATTCAACATAAAAATTTTGTAAACTCATAAAGAACTGACTATTATAAAGTTACATAAAAAAAACAATTTGAAAACAAAAATAAAATTACGGACAATTCAATTTTAATTTAAAAAACGGCTTACGCTTTTGCCTCCAAAATAATCTCTTTTCATAACAAAATAGGATGCCTTTCAAACTTCTTATTCCTATCGAACAAATATCGGTAAGTCACTAATGTTCGGGAGTGTTCCCCACCTAAATTTTTGGAAATATTCAGCATTTTGGGATTAAAGTCACCTTGCCAATAAAGCTCCAGTTTTCTATAGGAAGTGGCGGATTTAATAACTTGCTCTGCTTCAACGATCATGTAATAATCAAGACCCTTTCCTTGAAACTCGGGAACAACACCAAAGGCCAAGCCTATAAAATTCTCATTTTTAGCTAATTTTTTAATTAAAAAAAATTTCAGCTTTGAAAACCACCCAAACTTTCCATGAAGGTGTTTGATCACTTGGTTGATATCGGGTAAATTAACCCACATAACTACAGGTTCATCTTTATAGTAAACAAACCAAATCAGTTTCTCATCCAAAATGGGCTTGATAGTATTAAAAAGTTTTAGTGCCAGTTCTGGAGAAATATCCTTGTTTCCTTGATGTTGTGCCCAGGCTTTATTATAGACAATACTTAGGTCTTTTGCATATTTTTTCAAGTTCTTTTTATTGATGAATTCTGCTTTAAAGTCTGGATTTCCTGAATATTTTTTATGGGCTTCATAAAATTTTGGCGCTAATTGATGAGTCTCGCCAGATACAGTAAGGCTCCAGCAGATTTGATTATAAAAATTTTTAAACCCGTATGTCTCAAACAATTTTTTATAATAAGGGGGATTGTAATTCATGTTGTAAATCGGAGGATGAAATCCCTCCACTAACAAACCCCACCATTTATCTCTGTCACCAAGATTAATGGGGCCATCCATAGCCTCCATCCCCTTATCCATTAACCATTTTTTTGCAGTATCAAATAATAATTCTGCGGCCTTATAATCATCTATACAATCAAAAAACCCAATACCCCCGACCTCAATATCATCACCTTTATTGGTATATCTTTTATTTACAAAAGCGGCAATTCTTCCTATCAACTTCCCTTTATCATTTTTCAATATCCATCGTATGGCTTCGGCTTTTAATAAGAGCTTATTCTTTGTTTTATCGAATACTGAAAGAACATCCTTATCCAATGGTTGGATCCAATTTGAATACTCCTTGTTAATTAGGACATGAACCTTCAAAAAATCTTTCTCTAGTTTTTTGGAGTTGACTTCAAAAATCTCCATAAAATCAATTTTATAGTGATCATTAATATACTGAATATTTAAATAAAAAATCATCCCGTTTTTTTAAAAAGCAAATTCTTTGGAGAAAACTAAAAGTCAGTAAACTCCTGGATTTTTTTTACTCAAATAGCTTTAGTTCTGATGATTTCTAAAATGAGGAAAGCTTGAAATTTTTAAGACCAAAAAAGGAATCATTTATATCAATGAATTTACAAATCGTAGGATTACGATTCGGTAATGATTCAATTCCATTTTCTTATTTCATAAACATTTTTCACCCAGTAGATTGTACTTGAGAATATGATATAAATTTCTCCAAGGATTGACAAAAATCTTTAGTCCCAGCTGCAGCTTTTGTCAAGTGGGGGAGCAACAAA
>JABXHZ010000041.1 GCA_013373335.1 Cyclobacteriaceae bacterium
AAGCAAAAGCCCAGACATCCTTACAAATTCAATGAGGGAAGTACAACTCTGACAGTCGTCCCTTCATTTAGAATGGACTCCAATTCAACATTTCCTCCCAATTGCTCAACTGCTTCCTTGACCATATACAGGCCTAAACCAGTACCTACATTTTTCTGAGTCGCCCTTGTAAAAAGATTGAATACTTCCGGATGATGGCGGTCTTCAATTCCGATTCCATTATCCTCTAGCATGATATAGGCTTGGCCATCCCGCACATCCACTGTCAAAGCGATACGTTTTTCTCCTGGTTCATTTTTTTGAAACTGAACGGAGTTGGAAAAAAGGTTATTCAAAATCACCCGAATCTTGGAATCATCGGAGAAAAACTCTTCATTTTGGTTAACCTGAACTTCTACATGAAAATGTGTAAGGTCGAATTTTGCCCGATAGGCTTCCATTTGCTGATTGACCACCTCCTTGAAATTGATCGAAGTAACCTTATGGTCTATTTTTGTAGACCTATAAAAGTCGAGCATTTTGTAAATAAAATCGTCCAGCTTGGTGGTAGCCGAATCGATCATTTCGAAAAACTCCAAGACATGGGGATCTTGGATTTCCATTTTGGCGAGCTTAGAAACTCCGGAAATACTCATCAAAGGCCCTCTCAATTCATGAGATAAGCTGTACACAAACTGATTCATCTCAGTGTGAAGCTTTTGCAGTTTGATATTTTTCTCCCTGAGTTCTTGCCGCATGAAATAAATATCCGCGGCGTTTTTTATGGAGTTTTTAATCTGCTCAATATTCCAAGGTTTATCAATAAATCGATATACCTCTCCTTTATTAATCGCATCGATTACAGAAGCAATATCCGAATACCCAGTCAAAAGAATACGAACAGGATCCGGGTTGATCTGAATCATTTTTTCGAAAAATTCAGTTCCCGTCATACCAGGCATTCGCTGGTCTGCGATCACGACATGAATTTCTTCTTCCTGCACGATCTTAAGCCCTTCAAATGCATCGATGGCAGTAAAAATTTTAAAGTCTCTTCTTAGAGTTGCCCTAAAAGATTTTAGATTGTTGTCTTCATCATCGATGTAGAGCACGCGAATGTCACTGCTATTCATGCTTTACGTTGCTTTGGTGTACAGGTAGCGTAATTATAAAAGTTGTTCCTTTGCCGACTTCAGTTTCTACTTCCATCGTGCCTTTATGATTTTCAATTATAGAATAAACAATTGAAAGCCCCAAACCTGTCCCTTTACCAACAGCTTTTGTAGTAAAGAACGGCTCAAAAATCCGTTGCTTAACACTCTCCGGCATTCCAGGCCCGTTATCTTCAATTTCAATCGAAACAAAATCTCCAAGGGAACGCGTCCTGATCTCAATTTTTGGATCACGAATTCCATCAACATGGTCACTCAATGCATGAACAGCATTATTAATAATATTCATGAACACCTGATTGATCTTTCCAGCCAAGCATTCAACCATTGGTAATTCACCAAAATCCCGAACAATTCTGATTTTACCCGGTATGGAACTATTCAATAGGATTAAGGTACTATTAATTCCGTCATGCAAGTCTACTTTTTTCACATCCTGCTCATCCACACGTGAGAAAAGCCGTAAACCTTTTACAATTTCAACGGTCCGCTTTGCCCCTTCTTCCATGCCCTTGAGAAGCTGATTCACTTCCTCCAAAACATAATCCAATTCCAATTCTTCCTCTAGTTCAGCGGCCTTCTTTTTCGAGCCGTCCTGGAATTCTTTTTGGGCAGTTTCCCGATAAAAATCAATGACTTCCATGATGTCATTGATATCCCGCTTCAATGGGGTGATATTGGAACTGACAAAGTTGATCGGGTTATTAATTTCATGAGCAATACCTGCTGTTAACTGACCAAGAGATGCCATTTTCTCCTGACTTACCAATTGGCTTTGGGTATTTTGAAGATTGCGAAGCGCCTGTTCCAATTCGTCTGTACGCATCCGCACTTTCTCTTCCAATAAGGTATTCTGCTCTCGAACCAACTCCTCGTTTTCCTTCAAAACCTTCAATCGCTCGGCTTGTTCTTCCTCTTTTTCCTTTTTCAGGATATTGATCTTATCAGCAAGTGCGAAGGAAAGTAAAACCACTTCCAAGGCAGAGCCCAAAGGCATAATGTATGCAGTTAAGTTATTCGTAGGTATCACCCCCATCTCACTTAATACGAAAAGAAAAATTCCAAGCATAAAAATAGACCAGGCTAAGAGATAATATCTTGCTGGCCTGTAGCCCATTTTCAATACTGAAAAAGCGACAAACAAGACGAATAAAACAACAATGGATTGGGTTACTAGTAAAGTTTGATAACTGATAGTGATGGAGAAAAAGAATGCATTCACCAAAATGAAAGCGTACACTACATAGATAAGATGAAAGCCTTTATCAAGCTTGGGGACAAACTTCTCGGTTGAGAGAAATACTCTTAAAAACCAAATACCAACAACGCTTACCAAGGATGAAAAAATAACACCAGACCTTAAATTTAACCAAACAGAATCTGGCCACAACAATTCCTGGGTATATCCCAAAATAGATGATTGGGCAAACCAAACTAAAATTGTATGGATAACATATATCAGGTATAGCTTATCCCTCACTGAAAAATAGAGGAATAAATTATAGAAGAATAAGCCTACAATTACTCCTGTAAAAATTCCGAATAAGATATTTTCACGGTTGATTAGTCTTTCTAAAAAATCCCGATCCGCAACTGTTGAGGTAATTATTTTCTTATTGACGCTGTGAACTCTTAAGTATAAATCTGACTCTGAGCCTATAGGTAAATCAACTTTGAATATGATTGATTTGGAAGGAATTGGTTTTGAATCAAAATCAACCAATCTACCCCCAATAATTTCATTAATAACTTTTCCCTTGTGAACTAGATATAATTCCAAACTATCAAGTGAAGGATTGTTGATATAAAGATATTTATTAGAATCAGGACCTTGATTTTGAACTTTATATTTTAACCAAACAACATCATTATTTATTCCGAAATTGATGTTCTCATTTTCTAATAATGAAAAATCTTCATGACTCATAACCTCCTGAATAGTAAGAGGGTCATCTTCATTAAGGATCAAATACTCATACTTATTCAGATTGATATTTGAACCTTGTATTAGAATGGGTGATTGGGAAAAAAATAATAGTATGAAAGAAAAGAAACTATAGATCATATTTTATCTCCAATTAGGATTTTTTATTCTTAAATCATAGGTGATCTCTACCGGACCTTTTAAAGTTTTTTCCACCCGTGTACAAACCAGGTTTTTCCTTAAATCCAAAATAAAATCCCGTTCAGCGGGAAGAGCCAAAGGTAAGTTTTCGACATCTTTCAAAATGGCCAATGTAGCTACTAAGTCCAGTTTTGGGTAAAAAAAGGTTCCATTATTCCCAATCCCTTCCTCAATCTCGAACCCCTTTTGCAATGTTGGTTTTAGAGTGTATTCTGCACAGAGAGCGAATAAAGTTGGAACCTCAATTTGTTCAGCTATGACCAAAGATGTTCTAGAAAGGAATATCGCACCTATTCCATATCCAGAAATAGCTCGACTATTCCACAAACCACCTATTTCGCCTGTACCAGCTTCCCGATATTTGCCGATCAACTCATAAATCCCAGAATCAACCGGTGCTATAGCTCCTTCTAAAGGCAGTGGGTATTCTTTTGATGCGACGTGAATTCTTAAGCCACTGACTACTTTTCCGGTGGCATTTTCATGAACCGTAACCACAAAAACGAAGGGATTGTATTTCCAATCATTATTTGAAGAAGTCACTTTGGTAACTCCATATTCCTTCAGAACATTGGCGTGTCCTTCAATGAATTGTTCGCAAATTTCAGGTTCATCTACAGCCCGGAAAGCCTTGAAAGTAAACATTACCCCAACTTAATTAACGTCTCACTTACATCCCTGCGATAGGAGCGCATACTTGGCTCCCCAGCAAAATTTAACCTGAACATAAAAATTTCTTCCATACCATCCTTCACCCCATACATTTTTTTTAACGCTTGATAGTGATCATTAATCAATTGAACTTCCCGTTCTTCAAACCCAGGATCGCTCTCTCTCTTAACTTTCTGGAAAATAAATAAGGAAGCAGTCACAGGCTGGAAGCTAATCCCCATCATATTTGCTTTTATCCAAATGCGTTGTAGAATTTTTCCTGCTTCCAAAATTAAATCGGGTTTATACTTGGAACTCTGAAGCAAAAATATGGCCGAGCTTGCCATCAGGGTGGAATGGGATATTTTTGTCAATCCATAACCCATCAGAAATTTTCTAAAAAATTTAACTGTTCGAGGGTCTTTCAACAGTCCCATAGCAGCTTTTTCAGCTCCGCTAAGTTCAAGGGTTGCCAAATCAATCCCATCCTTAGTTTCCCTGGCTTCTTTGTCATTCCACCTTAATTCATGGATGAAATCCTGAAGGCCTTGCTCATGAAACAGACGCATTCGATCCATCCCTCCCAAAATTTCAGAGAGTTTTTCAAGATCTTTTTCCTCGGTCAAAAAATCAAGATTCATATCCTCGGATTCTACGAATGAAAGAACTGTCTTTATCTGGTCTTCATTCAGCAATTCCCTTTTTGGATTTTTTCGATTGGTGCAGCGAATGCTTACTCCTTCATATAAATCCAAATAAGGGATATCCAAGGATTGATTTTGCTTGCTTACAAAGCGAATGCTGGCTATCAAGTCATCCTCAAAATTCTTAATCTGAGGAAGCATTTCAATTTCGATTCCGTGCTTTCCACAGAAAATCCTTAGATTTTCCAATGCTGCTCCAAAAGCAATTAGAGAACCAGTTCCCTTATAATCTAAAAGAGAATAACTTCGAACCTTATCATGAAAAAGGTGTAAAATTCCCCGCTGATCCAATACCCAAATCCAAGGTTGAATATTCCCTCCAGAAGGCGCTAGATTGGCAAAAGATATCATTTCCTCCAATTCCTCATTAGATGGCAAATAGCCGGAAGGAAGAATATCATCAGGGATGGCTGCTTTAAAATCTCCGTTCTGAACATTTTTAAGATCCGGAACTTTGATTTCATCCAAAGTCTCCATGTGAACGATCTCATCCAAATCCACATAATAACGGCCGGATTTAACTGGGTCTCCAAGCAAAAGTCGACGACCAACATGAGCTACAGAAGCTCCTCCTAAGAAAACAGCTGAGGCTAGCTGAGGCCAACTACTGATGGTTTGGCCAACTTCCAATAGTGAGGCCTTCATCCTTGGAGAAAGCGTATCTGTTCCGGTTATTTTCAAGCCAATCCCCACCTTTTGTTGGGTAGTAAGATTTTTAAGAGAATTTAAATCGATATTTCCCATTAATCCATGGAAAATGGGGCGATCAGGTTCTATGTCAAAACGCTCTACATCCAGCATTCCACGATCCGATGTATCCATCAATACCGGAACCCCATAAGCCTTAGCCTTTTCCCGGAGCAAAATCTTCATGTCCAAACTATCGCACTCATCCACGACCAAATCCAGCTTTCCGTTTGCAGTAAAAAAATCATCAATATTTTCCTCCGTTACACCTTCTCTGAATAAGGATAAGTTTAAATACGGATCAATTTCAGAAATTTCTCTTGATGCAATAACCACTTTTTCAAGCCCCAAACTCGTTACGCCGGCTTTGAGGCGATTGAGATTACTGAGTTCCAAAGTGTCGAAATCAGCCAATCTCATTTCTCCACAACTCCGTTCCAAAGCCATGGCTAAAGCAATGCTTTGTCCTACAGAAAGTCCAACAATGCCTACCCTTTTTCCTGCCAATAACTCATGTTCCTGGGGGGTGATTTTATAATTATTTCGAATGGTACGGATTCGAATAAAATCATTTTCAGGGAGAACATGTACTATATGATTTTTCCATGGATAATAAACCCATATTCCAAAAGTTTCTTTATCTACTTCCTGAAAAAATTCTTTTACCTTTTTAGATAATTCTTCCTGAGAAAAAGTTTTGGAAGGGGTTTCTGCCTTAATCAGATCTATTACTTGACTTTCAATCTGATCTACAACTACCACATAAGGCATTTCCTTCAACCTCAAAATCTCCTCCTTTTGCTGAGGCAATTTTGGATCTAGAAGTACAGGTAAAGCCTGCCTTTCCAAATTAATTTTCGGTGAAGCTAGCATTTATGAGGCATAATATAGGGTGATATGCAAGGTAAAGTTAGTTTTTGATTTTTATTCTCAAATCAAATTCAAAATTAATTTCATAAGTTTAATTTGTGATCTGATAGAGTAATCGTCAAAAACACTTGGTGTTTGTTTTTGACAAGAAAAAATAATTATTTGGAGAAATTTTAATCGGTTTCCGACCGGGTTAACAAATGGAAGAGAAGAAAGAAGAGAAAATCAGAATTCTATATGTGGACGATGAAGAAAATAATCTTCAAGCGTTTAAGGCCACTTTCCGAAGAGATTATAAGATATTTTTAGCCATTTCAGCCGAAGAAGGTCGTGAAATCCTTAAGAACGAGGAAATTGAAATAATTATCACTGATCAACGGATGCCTGAACAAACGGGGGTTGAATTTTTGGAATCGATTATCCCTATATATCCAAACCCCATCCGCATTCTATTAACAGGGTATACCGATATTCAAGCTGTAATCGACGCCATTAACAAGGGGCAGGTTTATCATTACCTGACCAAACCTTGGGAAGAGGATTATCTCCGTACTGTAATTAAAAATGCTTACGAGGTATTTTCGCTTCGCCGAGAAAACGAGCGATTGACTCAAGCCTTGATCAAAGCCAATGAGCAATTGGAGTTTTTACTCCGTCAAAACCTTCTTTCCTAATTAATATCTAGCTGCAAGCAATAATTGCAGTTCCTTATGGGTAAGGTCAAATTTCCGTGCCAAATAGGCATTGGTGAGGCTTCCCCTATAAGTATATACTCCGCGCAAAAACCAGCGGTAATTGAAGATCATTTCCTCGGCCCCACCTAAATCGGCCATTTGTAAAATGATTGGGGTAAAAATATTGGATAGTGAATAAGAAGCTGTTCGAGAAACTCTTGACGCGATATTTGGCACACAATAATGAATGATGTCATGAACCAAATAAGTCGGATCTTCATGCGTGGTCATTCTAGCCGTTTCAATGCAACCTCCTTGGTCTATCCCCACATCAATGATGATGCTTCCATGCATCATATTTGCCACCATTTCTTCATTGACCACAATCTTGTTTCGGCCTTTTTCTGCACGAAGGGCACCTATTACCACATCTGCCTCAGCTAAAGCTTGGGTCAAGGTCAAGTTATCGATCGTTGAAGTATAAATCTGCTGTCCAAGCAACTGCTTCAACCTACGCAATTTATAGATATGATTATCAAACACTTTGATATTCGCTCCTAACCCCAAAGCTGTCCGGGCTGCGTATTCGGCAACTGTTCCCGCACCAATTATCACTACCTGGGTTGGTGGGACGCCAGTAACTCCCCCCATAATTAAACCTTTCCCGTCATTAACGCTGGAAAGGTATTCAGCAGCAATCAACATAACCGTACTACCTGCAATTTCAGACATTGCACGGACGACAGGCATCCCCCCTACTTTATCTTCCAAATACTCAAAAGCAATTGCTGTGATTTTTTTCGCATTGAGTGCCTCAATGAACTCCCGGTTTTGGCGGCCAATTTGAAGTGCTGAGATCAAGCAGCTTCCGGCATACATCTTCTCAATTTCGGATAAATCAGGAGCATCTACTTTTAATACAATTTGAGCTTGAAGTGCTTCTTCAGCAGAATAAACCACCTTTGCTCCAGCATCCGAATAGTCTTGATCAGAAAATTTTGAAGCTTTTCCTGCTCCGGTTTCTACGACAACTTCCAGCCCATTATTGGTCAAAAGCCCCACTGCCTCTGGAGTCAAAACCACTCTCCGCTCCTCA
>JABXHZ010000177.1 GCA_013373335.1 Cyclobacteriaceae bacterium
ATGACCACTACCAACGGAACCTTGGCCATCTCCAAATCACAAGAAGCTGATGAAATCCTGATTGGGGCTTTCCCTAATTTATCTGCTACCATCAGGTACATTCAATCCCAACAAAAAGACGTAATTATTCACTGTGCAGGCTGGAAAGGAAGATTCAATTTAGAAGATTCGCTCTATGCTGGAGCTTTGGCCAAGTCACTTGAAAAAACCCACTCCAGCGATGATGATGGAGCCTTAGCCATGAAAACCCTTTTTGAAAAAGAAGGGCCCCAACTTAAAAATTACCTTAGCAAAGCTTCCCATGCGAAGCGGCTTCAAAACCAAGGAATCGAGAAGGACATTGATTTCTGCTTGACATTTGACCTTTATGAAATTGTTGGAAAAGTTGAAGGTGATGTTTTGAAAGGCATGAAGTTTTAATTTTATCTTTTGAATTAAGGTTACTAGTCTTCCCAAAAAATGGGGTAATTTCAAGTTCAAAACCTTCTGAATTTGCCCAATGCGAAATCTTCTTGCACTTGCATTCCTAATCGCCATTTTTTCTTGTCAAGGTAAACTTGAACAAAAAGCACTTCCCCGAATAGCCATTGCCGGACTCGCCATCGAGTCCAGTACTTTTTCTCCAGCCCGATCTAAAGCAGAGTCCTTTAAAGCACGAATTGGCCAAGACATCTTCAGTTACTACCCTTTCTTGTCTGATAGTTCTGAGGATAGAGCTCGTGCCCAATGGTTTCCCACCCTACGCGGCCATGCTATTCCTGGAGGGATGGTTACTCGAGATGCCTATGATTCTTTGGTCAATTTGACTTTGGAGATGCTTCGTGAAAATTTGCCTTATGATGGGCTCTTTTTTGATATTCATGGAGCCATGAGTGTAGAGGACTTAGATGATCCTGAGGGTGATTTCATCATCAAAGTTCGGGATATAGTAGGCCCTGAAACCCTAATTTCTACTTCCATGGATCTTCATGGAAATGTTTCACAGCGATTGGCAGAAAATAGCGATTTGATTACTTGCTACCGCATGGCCCCTCATGAAGATGCCCTGGAATCAAAACAACGAGCCGTAGAAAATCTATTGGATCGATTGGAATCAGGAAAAGGAAAACCTGCCTTTAAAGCCTGGATTCCTGTTCCTATTTTATTACCAGGGGAAAAAACCAGTACGCGAATTGAACCGGGTAAATCCTTGTATGCGAAGGTTGACCCACAAACCAAAAAAGAAGGGGTTATTGATGCAGCGATTTGGATCGGCTATGCTTGGGCAGATGAACCCCGTAATCACGCCGTGGTAATGGTAACAGGAGACGACGAAAAAGAAGTAAAGGAAAGTGCGGAATATCTAGCTAAGAGCTTTTGGGATGTACGGAACGAATTTGATTTTGTCGCACCAGTAGCTTATCTCGACGAAAGCTTAGAAATGGCTCTAAATAGTCAGAAAAAACCATTTGTCATCTCCGACATGGGGGATAATCCCACTGCAGGAGGCGCAGGGGATGTCACTTGGACTCTGAATGAGATTTTAAAGCGACCCGAATTCCAATCCAAAAATGGACCTGAATTGATTTATGCATCCATTCCAGGACCAGATCTGACCAAAAAGGCAAAAATGGCCCAAATAGGTGATGAAATTTCGGGTTATGTCGGAGCAATGGTGGATGACCGTTTTGCTCCTCCGATTTTATTGAAAGGAAAACTATTAGCCATCAAAGAAGGAGACCCTGACGCTCAAACCGAAATTGTCATTCAAGTGGGATCTGTAAAGGTGATCGTGACGGAAAAACGCAAACCCTACCACCATGAAAAGGATTTTACAGATCTTCAGCTTAATCCCCGAGAAACAGATGTTTTGGTAGTAAAAATAGGTTATTTGGTACCCGAACTCTATGATCTTCGCGGAGGCTGGATTATGGCTTTGACGCCAGGCGGAGTAGATCAAGATTTGGAACGGCTTGGCTACAAGCGAATCCAACGCCCTATGTTTCCTCTTGACCCGGACATGGAAGACCCGGATTTGAGTGTTCGCTGGATAAAAAAATCAGGATCTTAACGAGTTGAAAAAAATTAAGGATTCTACCTCTAAGTGATTTTTATCAGTAGAAAACACCAGAATATGACTTAATATTAGGTGAATCAAAAATTCAAAAATCATGATCAAGAAACATCCATTACAGGAAGAATTTCCAGAATATGAAGATAAGATCAACAAATTGAAGGTGGAAGATGAATACTTTAAAAACCTCTTCGATGACTATGATGAGGTAGATCACGAAATCTATCGAATCGAATCAGAAACAGAGCCCGCATCCGATGAGACCACTAACCAACTCCATATCAAAAGGATGAGATTAAAAGATGAAATCTACAGGATTTTGAAAGGCAATTAATTGAAAAGCACAGGATCAAACCTGTGCTTTTTTATTTCAGCTTCTCATTATTTCGATGACGGTCTTTGTCTCTGATATTTTTCTTATCGAAATTCCGTCTCAACGCTTCTGTAAGGTCTACCCCAGTTTGATTCGCTAGACAGATCAAAACCCATAAAACGTCTGCCATTTCATCTCCCAAATTCTTACCCTTATCAGATTCCTTGAAAGATTGCTCACCGTATGTTCTAGCCATAATTCGAGCCAACTCCCCCACTTCTTCCATCAAAATGGTCATATTAGTAAGCTCATTGAAATAGCGGACTCCAACAGTTTTGATCCACTTATCCACAAGTTCTTGGGCTTCAGCAATGGAAATTTCGGATTTGATTTCACTCATACTTTCACTAGTTCAGATTCCGTAACAAATAAAGGTCTTATATACATCCAATTAAAATGATTTTCCAAGACTTGCTGAAAATCATCAAAAAAGAAATATTTAATTAAATGAGTAGAGAAAAAGAGAAACTCTTTTTTCTAGCAAATTCATTTTTCTCAAATTCAATCAATTAGATTACAGAATGCATTTTTAACAACTCATTAACGAATCCTACATGCATCCCAAGCCAAGTTCTATAGAAGAATATTTTAGTTGGTTTCCACCTGAAATCCAAGCCAAGCTTCATCAAATTCGGC
>JABXHZ010000272.1 GCA_013373335.1 Cyclobacteriaceae bacterium
ACCGCTTGCGGTGCTTATTTCGATGTATTTCTATCGTATTTCTTAATTTCTAAAAATTAATTTACCATGAACCTAGACAACCTATTCAACGCGGCTCAGGAAGCTTTTCTTTTCTATAAAAATGTCTCAGGACAGGAAAAGGCGGCTTTCTTGGAGAAGCTTGCTGATATTCTTGAATCCAACCGAGATGAAATAGTCTCCCTTGCCGTTGTGGAATCCAACTTACCGGATGGAAGAATCAATGGAGAATTGGGAAGGACTGTAGGTCAAATCCGCCTTTTTGCAAAGGTAGTGAAAGAGGGTTCTTGGGTTGAGGCGACCATAGACCCAGCTATGCCCGATCGAACGCCGCTACCCCGTGCCGATATACGCAGGATGTTGACTCCGCTGGGTCCGGTGGTGGTTTTCGGTGCGAGTAATTTTCCATTAGCCTTTTCTACGGCAGGAGGCGATACCATTTCTGCTTTGGCAGCTGGCTGTCCAGTCATTTACAAGGCCCACCCTGCCCACCCCAAGACATCTCAGAAGGTTGCAGAATGCATCCATGAAGCGATTTTGAAGACCAATATGCCTTCCGCTCTTTTTACCCATGTCGAAGGGGGAATTCCCGAAGGCCAAGCTTTGGTGAAGCATCCTTTAGCAAAAGCAGTAGCATTTACAGGATCCCATGCAGGTGGAAAGGCCCTGTTTGACTTAGCCAACCAACGAGAAGAGCCCATCCCGGTTTATGCGGAAATGGGCTCTGTGAACCCGATTTTCTGCTTTTCTAAAAAATTACAGAAAGAAAATGATGCCCTAGCAAAAGCATTTGTGGCATCCTTGACTCTGGGAGTTGGTCAATTTTGTACCAATCCGGGTTTGATTTTCGTCCCGAAATCAGAAGCTAAGGCATTTGAAAAAGCCATTGCAGATGAATTAAATGATATTGCCTCAGCGCCCATGCTGCATCCTGGAATTGCGGAAGCATACTACAACTCCATCCAATATTTGCAATCCCGTGAAGAGTTACGTTGGGTCAAAGTGGCTGATGCGCAGCATCTCATCAACGGAAGTACGGCCTTAGCCGAAATCAAAGCTTCCGATTGGCTTGAGGATACAGTTTTCCAACAAGAAGTTTTTGGAGCATTTGCCATGATGGTGGTATATGAAACTGAGGATGAATTGGTAGAAATTGCTAAGCATTTGCATGGGCAATTGACAGTTACTATTTGGGCAGAAAAGGAAGAACTCCAAGACCAGTTATTCTTACTGAATCTACTAGAGGAAAAATGCGGTAGACTGTTGTTCAAAGGAGTTCCTACGGGTGTAGAAGTGGGCTATGCTATGCAGCATGGAGGTCCATACCCCTCAACTACCAATTCGAGAAGTACATCTGTGGGTGTCTATGCCATCAAGCGTTTTGCCCGTCCCATTGCCTTTCAGGATATGCCGGAGGAATTACTCCCGGATGCACTTCGAAATAGTAATCCTTTGGGGATATGGAGATTGGTGGATGGAGATTATACTAAGTGAAATACAATTGAAATACAATAGAGATACACTTCGCTTCGCTCAGTGAAATATTTTCGGCCCAGAATGGAATTTCTATAGTATTTCATCCCGCTTGCGGGACTTATTTCTAGGTATTTCTATAGTATTTCATCTTCAATCTCAAATTTCAAACCTCGAACTTTAAAATCTCAATGCCCTCTAGACATACCTTCTCCTGTATCGACGCGCATACCTGTGGCAATCCCGTCCGAGTTGTATCCGGAGGTGTTCCTTTTTTGAAAGGAAATACCATGTTGGAAAAGCGTCAATATTTCCTAGAAAATTATGATTGGATCCGAACTGGGCTGATGTTTGAGCCGCGAGGTCATGATATGATGTCGGGTTCGATGCTTTTTCCTCCACACGATCCGGAAAATGATTTTTCCATTCTCTTTATCGAGACCTCCGGCTGCCTTCCCATGTGTGGACATGGTACAATTGGAACCATCACGGTAGCAATCGAAGAAGGCCTGGTTTATCCGAAAACACCCGGTTTCTTGCGAATGGAAGCTCCTGCAGGTTTGGTTTTAGTCGAATACAAACAGGAAGGCAAAAAGGTCAAATCCGTTAAGCTAACTAATGTAAAAAGCTACCTAGCCGCCGAAAATCTGGAAATCGAGATCGAGGAACTCGGCAAGCTACACGTAGATGTGGCTTACGGAGGAAACTTCTATTGCATAGTGGATCCGCAGGAAAATTTCCCTGGTTTGGAGCATTTCAAAGCAGAGCAATTGATCAGTATGGCGAGAAACCTGCGGAGCAAAATGAATGAAATCTATGATTTTGTTCATCCCGAATATGAAAAAATTAGAGGCCTATCCCATGTCATGTGGACAGGGAAACCTTTAGATGAGAATAGCACGGCTCGAAATGCTGTCTTCTATGGAGATAAAGCAATTGATCGCTCACCCTGTGGAACAGGCACTTCAGCAAGAATGGCGCAGTGGTTTGCCAAGGGAAAGCTGAAACCCGGAGATGAGTTTATCCATGAGAGTTTTATCGGTTCCAAATTTATCGGAAGAATCGAAGAAGTGACTGAAATTGTGGGGAAACCCGCAATCGTCCCAAGTATTGAAGGTTGGGCCAAAGTCTATGGCTACAACACCATCATCTTAGACGATGATGATCCTTATGTGCATGGATTTCAAGTTATTTAATTGTACAAAGTAAAAAGTACTAAGTATAAAGCATTTCAATGCATCTTGGTTCTTAGTAGCTCGTACTTGTTTCAAATGTTATGAAACCAACCCTTATCATCGGCGGCGGCATAGTCGGCCTGTTTACGGCATATTTCCTTCAAAAAGAAGGAGTCGAAGTGGTGGTAGTGGACCGAACTGAGCTAAAGAACAATTGCTCCACAGGGAATGCTGGAATGATTGTGCCCAGCCATATCATCCCACTTGCTGCACCCGGCATGGTAGCCAAAGGGATTTCCTGGATGTTTTCTTCTAAAAGCCCTTTTTACATCCATCCACGATTTGATTACAAGCTCCTTCAATGGAGTCTACTATTCTTCAAATCCGCCAATCAAAAGCAGGTGGAAAAAGCCATTCCTTACCTGAAGAATATCTCATTACTTTCGAAGTCACTTTACCTCCAGTTTCGCGATGAACATCCGGAAGCTCGCTTAGCATTTCAGGAA